>JAZQBI010000134.1:0-29981 GCA_045545635.1 Clostridia bacterium
TAATGTTATTTTTGAAATCTTCGGATATTACAATTATCTTATCTGCACAACGATATGTAGCGTTTTCTATCTTTCTGCCTATCTTCCATACTGTAGAATCTTTTTTTGTTATACCCGTATGTAATAAAGAGTCCGGAAAAATATCTTGCAACGAATATACAAATTTACATTTGAGTTTCTTTGCAAGTTTCCCTGCTAATATGCCTTGAGTTGGCGGTGTACTTACTGCAAAAATCAAATCTACGTTTTTGTATTTTTTGCCCAAAGTATATTGTCTTAGATTGCACCATAAATACCTGAAAGCACGAATTAGTGTACCCTTTTTCTCTGTTGGTGCCCAAAATCTGCGTACATTAACCTTTCCGTCATACATTGTTTCTGTTTTTTTGCTCTTATACTCTCTCCTTACTTCATCCGATACATTTCTTGTTGGAATCGGGCACAACACATCTATGGTATGTCCATCTTCAATAAGAGATTCCATTATATCTTTTTCCAAATGACTAAATGCTATCGACTCAGGATAAAAATATGCATTTAAAAACAGTATCTTCATTCTTCACATCTCCGATAATATCTATACTCATTCATCTTCCTACCCTCACGGGTTTCATAAGTACGTTCTAATTCAAATCCATTTTTAACATAAAAGGCGTTTACACTATCGTTGTCTATAGCATCTGTTTCTAATGCTATATATTCAACCTTAGAAAAAGCAACATTGTTTTTCACATAGTCTATAAGTTCAGAACCGACGCCTTTGGCTTTAACATCCGGTGCCACACCAATAGACGCAAGTTCTACATATTCCTCAGTACGTTCACTTTCTCCAGGCTTTAAAAATGCCCTGATTAACCTCATAAACACTGTAGGTTTTCTGATGAATGCACCCAAGCTATACCAAGCAAAAGGAAATAGCTTTTTCTTTATCATAAATTTATACAGTCCACTCATTTGTGCCGAATATGCACAAAAACCTATAGGCTGGTCATTTTCAAAAGCACAAATAAGTTCTGAATCATCATGTAAACAATAGCTTGCATACATCTGCTTCAAAAATCCTTTTCCCATAAAAGTAAGAAAAAAACCTTTAAATGTTCTTAAATGTATATCAACAATTTCGCTTATTATTTGTTTTTCGCAGGAAGATACTTTTCTTATTTCCATTGTTTCAAATACTCCCTTAGACTTCCACTTTTTCTTTACTTTCTTCTATAACCATTTCTCCCTCTTTGCCAAGAACCGCAGCTACAGTCTTAAACATAAGCTTAATGTCATTCCAGAAGCTGAAATCTTCTATGTACTTAAGGTTGTATTTCATCTTTTGAGGAAGAATTTCGTTTATGTATGTTTCGTTTGCATTTTCCGACTCTGCAAGAAGTCTTTCCTCGTCCTTATAGTATATACTTGCAAGTGATGTAACTCCTGCAGGGAGCAAAAGCGTTGCATACATTTCGTCCGTGTAAGCATCCACATATCGTTGAACTTCCGGTCTTGTACCAACAAAGCTCATTTCACCTTTTAAAATGTTTAATAGTTGCGGTGTTTCATCAAGTCGGAACTTTCGCAAAACTTTGCCAACTCTTGTTACTCTCATATCATTATTTACAGTAACCTGAGTTCCAAGTTTTTCGGCATTTACAACCATTGTGCGGAATTTATATATCCGGAAAACCTTGCCATATGTAGTCACTCGCTCCTGACGGAAAATCACACTTCCGGGAGAGTCAATTTTTATCATAATTGCAAGAATCAAAAATATCGGCAAAAATACTATGCACATAACAAGAGCTATGCAAAAATCAAATATTCTTTTTACGATAATGCTCCCTTTTTTGCCTTGCAAAATATTATAGTATCTTAATACTTCTTCGCTTTGAAATTTATTATTCAAATATTCTGCTTCCTTAAGCATTGTATCAACACCTTAAACATATAGTTTCCTCACATTCTCCACAACATACTGTGCATCCTCAATACTCATCTTCGTATTAAGCGGCAAGCTCACCTCGTTTGCAAACTGTGCGTATGCATTGGGAAAGTCGGATATATCAAATCCAAGATTCTTGTATGCGGTAAGAAGCGGCAGAGGTTTGTAATGAACGTTACACGCAATACCGCACTCAGCCATCTTAATTATGAATTCGTTGCGGTATTCCATATCCTTTCCGGTAAGTCGGGAAAGATACAGGTGACCGCTGGAGTGTGCATTATCAGTGTAATGATTAAGGTGTGCTATACCGAGCTTATCCAGTGTTTCGTCATAGATACCTATTATTTCTTTTCTCTTGGCAAGCATATCGGGATAACGGTCAAGCTGAACAAGACCTATTGCAGCCATAATATCTGTCATATTACATTTGTACGCAGGGGAAACAATATCGTATTCCCATGCACCAAGCTGAGTTTTGGCAAGAGCATCCTTGGACTGACCATGGAGGGAAAGGAGCATAAACTGCTTGTAAATTTCCTCATCATCTATTCCGCTAAAGGGAAGCCACGTAAGTGCACCGCCCTCTGCAGTTGTAAGGTTCTTGACCGCGTGGAAAGAAAAACTGGTGAAGTCTGCAACAGCTCCGGCTTTTTTGCCATTTTGCTCTGCACCGAATCCGTGAGCACAATCGGCAAGCACAAGAACCCTGCCCAAAGCTTCCTGATATTTCCCGTTTGGTTTGAATATATCCTTTTTGGAATTAACTGCTTTAAAAATTTTGTCGTAATCGCACATAACTCCCGCAATATCCACAGGGATTATGGCTTTTGTCTTGTCTGTAATGAGGTCGGGCAGCTTATCATAATCCATTTCGAAGCTACCGGGAGCAGTATCTGCAAGCACTACCTTTGCCCCAACATGGCAAATAACACTGGCACTTGCAGTATATGTATATGCACTTGTAATTACCTCATCACCCTCGCCTATTCCGAAAAGTCTCAGTATAAGCTCCATACAGGCTGTGGCAGAATTGAGGCACACAGCTTTTGCGGTACCGCAATACTCGGCAATTCTCTGTTCAAAGAGTTTTGTCTTGGGTCCTGTGGTAATCCAACCGCTTTTTAATACTTCCACAACATTTGCAATTTCTTCTTCCGATATATCCGGAGGGGAAAAAGGTATATTTCTCAAATTCAATTAAAGCACCTTCTATTGTTTTTTTGCACTAAAAGCGCGTAGTTATACGAATGTATTATATCAATTTTCACTATGTTTGTCAATGGCAAATAGCCCTTTTTGTAGCAATTAAGCGACTTTTTGAGTATATTTTATAATTATTCAAAAACAAATAGCCATAAAAACTATTGACTTTTTTTGTTTTCAGGCATATAATACATATGAACAAATGTTCATATGTTTGAATGAGGTGAAATAATGAACGATAATTTTTGTCAGCATAACCATGCCGAAACACTGGAGATAGAAAGCGTACTAAAAGAAATACCACCACAAAAGTATCTGCAGAAGCTCGGAGACTTTTTTAAGGCCTTTGGGGATTATACAAGGCTCAGGATAATATGTGCACTGAGCCAAAGAGAACTGTGTGTGTGCCAACTGGCGGAAATAGTAGGAATGTCCCAATCTGCCGTGTCCCATCAGCTAAAGTATCTGAAAAGCATCGATATAGTAAAATACCGCCGTGAGGGTAAATCCATAATATATTCCATATCGGATACACACATATCCCACATATACGGCGAAGGTCTAATACACATAATAAGCTGTGCCAAGGAGGAAGCATAATATGAAAAGCGACGCAGAAAAGCATATGCACCACGATTGCCACGAACATAACCACAAGGAATGTGAATGTCACAGTCATCACGAACATAAGCACGAAGAGTGCAGTTGCCACGGTCATCACGAACACACCCACGAAAAATGCAGCTGTCACGGTCATCACGAACACAACGGACACGACGGATGCGGTCACTCCCACTCCCATATGGAATATTCCAAAAAGCACATATTAATTAAAGGGCTATCCCTGATACTTTTTGCATTGTCCCTTGCCATTAAAGGTCAAATTATCCCGTGGATTGTATGTACAATTGCAGTAATCATATGCGGATATGAATTTTTTGTGCAGGGTATAAAGTCACTTATTAAACTTAAATTTGATGAAAACACCCTCATAGTCATTGCATCTATTGCTTCCATTATAATGAAGGAGCAAAACGAAGCCTATCTCATAACTGCACTTTTCTCTCTGGGACAGTTTTTGGAGGGGTATGCGGTGGAAAAATCCCGAAAAAGGATTGAAAACCTCATAGACACCACTGTTGACACAGCACATAATGAGCTTGGCGAAAGAATTTCCCCCGAACTTCTCCGTGAGGGAGATACCTTTCTGGCAAAGCCCGGTGACAAAATCTGTGTGGATGCTGTTCTCACAAGTCTTTCAGGAGTTTTTGATGCATCTGCCATTACGGGAGAGAGTATGCCGATTACTCTGGAAAAGGGTGATGCGGTAATATCCGGATATATCAACATAGGCTCCTCGGTTATCTGCACTGCAACATGCGACTATCACAACTCAACTGCATCAAAAATCAAAAGATATGTGGAAAATGCTTCGAAAAGAAAAAGTGCAACAGAAAGCTTCATAACAAAATTTGCATCCGTGTACACTCCTGCGGTTATATGCATTGCAATTGTTATGGGAATTGGTCTGGCGATATCGGGAATCACCACCCCCTACGAAGCATTCCGCAGAGCTCTTACATTTATGATAGCTTCCTGCCCTTGTGCCATTGTTATCAGCATACCCCTTGCTTACTACGCATCCATAGGTGCTATGAGTAAATACGGCCTCCTTGTAAAAGGCTCCAAATACATTAACGAAATGGCAAAAGCCGGTGCAATTGCTTTTGACAAAACAGGTACAATAACCACAGGAAAGCTCGCCGTATCAAATGTGATATGCTACGAGGATACCAATGTCCGAGATGTTATTGCTATAGCAAAATCACTGGAAATACATTCCCTCCATCCTATAGCTCAGGCAATATGCAAATATCATGCAGGAGAAACCCCGGAAGCAGAGAATGTTAAGGAACATATCGGAAAAGGTATGGAGGGTAATGTCGGAGACAGATTTGTTGTAGTCGGCACTCCGGCGCTGGCAACAGAAAAAGGCTACGATATACCAATCGATTCAAAAGGAATCCTCGTATACATTGACGGAACTCTTACAGCAGAAATTACCGTTGATGATAGTATGCGGAATGACAGCAAAGATGCTGTGAGCCTGTTAAAAGAAATGGGACTTAAGGCATGCATCCTCTCCGGTGATAACAAAGACAATGCAGAAAAAGTTGCAGCAAAGATGGATATGGATTTCTTTCATTCACTTTCGCCGGAGGATAAGGCACGAAAAATATCGGAACTCAAAAAAGCACACAAGGGTGTTATATTTGCAGGTGACGGTGTGAACGATGCTCCATCCCTGTCGGAGGCTGATTTTTCCGTATCAATAGGAAGCGGAAGCTCTCTGGCACTGGAAACAGGAGACTCCACTCTTATATCCTCCAGACTTACCACAATACCAAAATCCATAAAAAAGGCCAGATACACAATGAATGTAATATACACAAACATTGTCCTGGCAATAGTGATAAAATTTGCCGTCCTCGCACTGGCGGCAGGGGGACTTGCTCCGATATGGCTTGCGGTGCTTGCCGATGTGGGAACCCTCATACTCACTGTTATAAATTCACTTACTGTGTTTATAAAGAAGTAAAAGCAAAGTGTTGTCTCGGTTATATCAAGAGACAACACTTTCTTTTTTTATATTTCCATCTGCTTTGCAAGAAACAAAGATGCCGCATTGGCGAGTTTGAGCTCTACCTCTGTCATTTTTTCCTTTTCGCCGGCACGCATCACTACTACATTGCCAATTACATCCCCCTCGGATATTATGGGAGATATTACTCCGGCAGTATATTTTTCGTAGTGGTCGGTTACGGGGACTGTCTTGGATTCGGTACATACAAAAGCTGTTTTTTCTTCCATAACCTTTTCCATTTCCGCACTTACCGGTTTGTCAAAGAGGTCTCGCTTTGCAACACCTGCTGTGGCTATTATGGAATCCTTGTCGGTAATGCACACGGGATAACCTGATGTCTTGTAGAGTGTCTCTGCATAGCTTACCGCAAAATCGCCAAGCTCATTTACAGGAGAGTATTTTTTGAAAATAACTCCACCCTCTCTATCTGTGTATATCTCAAGCGGATCTCCTTCGCGGATTTTCATTGTTCTGCGGATTTCTTTGGGAATTACTACGCGTCCTAAGTCGTCAATTCTACGAACAATTCCTGTTGCTTTCATCTAAATAAAAACTCCTTTGGGTTTGAATTACAATACTATTTTGTACAATCAAGGAATTTTTATGTAAGGAAAATGGTGGAATATATTATTTCAATACTTCCTCAGCAAATTTAATTATATCTTCTTTGGGGAATGTTTCTATTTTGCCCTGAGAATAATCGCTCTTGCCGCCGCCCTTACCGGAGAATGCTTCGTTAAGGCTCTTTACTACGGGGCGGACATCGGCGGTTTTGCTGCTTATAACGTAGGAATATCCTCCGGCTTCGTTTTTGGAAAAAAGCATACACAGATTGTAATCCTTCTCTGTGAGCTGATTTGAGCAATGGCGAAGCTCGTCAAAGGACAGGTTTTCCGAAATGGCATAAACACCGCCGGAAAGCTCTTTCAGGTCAAGCTCGCTGAATGCAAGACGTTTGGAGAGCCATCCGTTTTCCCCTTTGAGTGCCTGATATGCATTGTTTCTTTCGGTTACTGCACCAAGGATTTCCTCTCTGGGAGAAGACAGTATCTTCATCATTTCCTTAACTGAGGAATTGAGGCTTATATAGTCAGTAAGTGCATTTATGCCTGCTATGAGTTCTATTCTTGTTCCCTGCTTGAAGGCATAGAAATCCACCACCTTGATAACACCAACTTCCCCCGTTTTTGACACATGGGGAGCACAGCAGGCACAACAGTCAATATCCTCTCCTATTTTTACTATGCGGAGTCCCGACTCAAACTCCTTTTTGCTTCGGAATGTGAGATTTTGGATTTCCTCCTCCGTGGGATAGTAGGCTGTTACATCTGCATTTTTGTATATTGCCTTGTTGGCAAGGATTTCCACCTTGTGCATATCATCGGCTGTAAGACTTCCGTTGAAATCCACAAGCATAATCTTTTCGCTCATATGAAAGCCAACATTGTCATAGCCAAAAAGTGAATGAATGGTACCTGCAAGGATATGCTCGCCTGTGTGGGACTGCATTCTTGCATACCTCAAATCCCAATTGATTTCGCCCTGCACGGTTTCACCGGGTTTTATCTCTGAGTCCAATGTGTGATAAACCACGCCGTTCTTTTCCTGAACATCAAGCACGGGTATCCCGTTTAATGTTCCCTCGTCAGCTGCTTGTCCCCCGCCCTCAGGGAAAAAGGCGGTCTGACTCAGCACAATATGATATTTACCGTCTGTCAGAGTACACTCCTCCACCTTGGCGGTAAAGCTTTTGCAATATGGATCATTTTCGTAAAGTTTCATAATACTATTCCTCTTATATTATAAATTCAAAATTGTATTCGTTATTTATAAATTCTTTTCTTTTTTCATCATCGTCAAAAAGTGAGTACGCAATAACCAGCTTGACATAAGCCATTTCGTTTGTGTACCCGTATATAAAATTAATTTTTTTGCCGTTTACCGTATGATTTCCGATAACAGATACCGTTTCGTATGTACCCTGTTTAAGCACGGATGGAGAAAAATACACATCTGTTCCACAGGATAGGCACCTGTCCAGCATATGAAGAATTGAATTTTGGCTATAATCCTTTTCCGCTTCTACACAAGCTGTTCCCGCATGATAGCTTCCGTGAAGAACTGCGGAAAAACCATCATAATTATATGCTGAGTAATCAATACCCACATACGGCATAAGATACAGAACATTATTTTTCAGGAAGATGGGATTTGCAATATCAATAACCTTTTTTACCTTGTCCAAGGGAAACATTGCTTTAATTTTGTTAAAGTAAATCCCGTAATTTTCTTCGGTCATACCGGATATATTAAGTTCTCCCGCACTATGAAAATCGTCGGAATAATTCTCGCACTGACGAAGCCTGGATGCAAGATGCAGATACATCTGCCCGTCCGATGGATTTCTGTACGGGACATAGATATTGGGTATAATACCACGGCATATGCACTCTACGGCACAGCGGAAATTGTCGTTTCCGTTTGTATGCTCCGACATCAGAGGTTTGTGGGCAGAAACCATAAAAACCGGAATGTGTGTACCGCTTAGCAGCATAGAAAAAAGAGCGGCAGAATATGCAAGAGTATCGGTGCCGTGTGCCATTATTATTCCATCATATTTATTATTATACTTTTTGCAGGTTTCTATGATTATGTTCCATCTGTCTGTTGTCATATTCTCGCTTAGTATACCGAGATTTTCCGTTGTCTCTATACTAACGGAATCTGTATAGGGAGAATCGGAACGGAAAAAGTTATCCGTAATAAGGCTTCCTGCTCTGTGGCTTACGGACAGATTTCCTTTGTCATTAAGCTCGGTACAGATGGTTCCGCCTACAAGCACAAGAAGAATTTTTTTCATATTATCACCAAATTTATACAGGGGATGTAAAAATCGGTTTTACATCCCCCAAAAATATTACTGTGACAGCTTCTTATCCAGAAGCTCTCTTATTACATTAGCATCGGCAGTGTTCTTAAGAGCACGCATACACGCACCAAAGATTGCCTGCTTAGCCTTTTCCTTACCGTTTTTGAAGTCTGCAACAGCCTGAGCATTTTCTTCCATCACCTTGTCTATTGCGGCTTCCACGGTAGCGGTATCAATCTTTACATCAAATCCGTTTTCCTTACAATACTTGACCGGATCAACACCGTCTTCCATCACTGCGGCAAGAATCTTTCTTCCGCTTATTCTGTTGATTTCACCGCTTTGCTCCATCTTGACCACTGCGGCAAGATCTGCAGGAGCAATATCCAGATCGCCAAGAAGCTTTCCGCTGCGACGCAGGATACCAACGCAATCGGTAAGAATCCATCCGGCAACGCTCTTGGCGTCACAGCCAAGCTTAACCGCTTCGTCAAGAATCTTGCTTGCGTTGTGGTTGTGGATGAGCATATCCACTTCCTTTTCGGATATGCCTGCTTCTCTGTATGCATCAACCTTTTCATCAATAGCTTCCGGCTTGGCGTTCTTTATCTCTTCAAGCCAAGCATCATCGATGATAATAGGCATAATATTTGCATCGGGGAAGTAGCGATAATCTGCTTCGGTTTCCTTGTTACGCATAGCAAAGGTCTTGCCGCTGGCATCATCGAATCGTCTTGTTTCCTGCACAAGCTCTTCTGTTTCGAACTCAATAGCATCAATATGACGCTGTACCTCATAGTTGATAGCCTTTTCGATAGCTTCGAAGGAAGCCATATTCTTGATTTCGGTGCGGACACCAAATTCTGTACTACCCTCGGGGCGGACAGAAATGTTAACATCGCAACGCATTGCACCCTCTTCACACTCGGAAATACCGCCTGAACGGAACATAGATTTGAGCTTGTTGAGGTATGTGAGAACCTCCTCTGCACTGCGGAAATCAGGCTGAGTAACGATTTCTATAAGGGGCACACTTGTACGGTTGAAATCCACATAGGAAGCTTTGCCCTGGTGAACAAGCTTACCTGCATCTTCTTCCATATGAATCTGCTTTATGCGGATATCTCTCTCCCCTGCGGATGTCTTGAGTGTGACGCATCCGTTGGTGCATATGGGGTGATTGAGCTGTGTAATCTGATATGCACAGGGAAGGTCGGGATAGTAATAGTTCTTTTTATCAAACGTGGTATATCTGCTTATTTCGCAGTTAAGCATAAGACCTGCTGTTACTGCAAGCTCAATTACCTTTTTGTTCATAACAGGAAGCATACCGGGCATACCGCTGCAGGCAGGGCACACGCAGTCATTGGGTTCCTTGGGAGAAGAATGTCCTCCGCAGGAACAGAATATCTTGGACTGAGTACTTAGCTCAACGTGAGTTTCCAGACCGATGACCATCTCGTATTTCATAATTATTCACCCTCCTTTTCTGTAGCTGAAGCAAGGCTCAGAAGAACGCTTTCGCTAAAGTGCTTACCCATAAGCTGAACACCGCCGCTAATCAGTGCAGGTGTACCGATGAGGTTTGCCACAGATGTGAATACGCCCTCTTTAAATACCTTTTCAAAGGCTTCGCTAATGTCATATACCTTGTATGAGGCCTTGCTGCACGCAGGAGTGAGAACTGCATCATAGCTGTTTGTAAGCTCGGCAAATTTATCTGCAACTACACGGCGAACACGGAGTGACTTGCCGTAGCAATCATCATAACGATTTTTGGATAAAACATCGGAGCCATAGAGAATAACTGCCTTGGTAAGGAAGTTGAATCCCTCTGTTCTGGAATTTACATAAAGCTCGTCAATGTTTCTGTACTCGGAAGCACGGTGACCGTACTTAACACCGTCGTAGCGGGAAACATTGTTGCAGGTTTCTGCAGTCATAAGAATCTGCCAGGTTGTGTTGGCAATATCTGCAATATCAAAGGAAACCTCTTCCACTGTAACGCCCTTTGCACGAAGCTTGTCGGCAAAGGCATTTACACGATTGCGTGTTTCATCATCTGCTTTGTCAAGAAGCTCTTTTATTACACATATCTTTTTGCCGGAAACATCCATATCTGCAGTGTAATCATAGGACTTATCCCTAAGACTTGTGCCGTCCTTTTCGTCATATCCTGCAATTACATCCATTATTTCCTTTATACCGAGTGCATTCTTGGCATACACACCAAGCTGTTCACCGGATGCCGCACAGGAAATCACCCCGTAGCGGGAAACTGTGCCGTAAGTTGGTTTTAGAAAATCAACTCCGGAAAGAGCCGCCGCACGTCTTGGTGCACCATTCATATCCACACCGAGAGCCGCCTTTACTTCACCTTTTTTTACAAGCTCTGCCGAAGCACCCTTAAGGTCTTCATCCTTTTCGCCATAGTAGGAAAATTCGCCCACAAGGTCCAGACCGAACTCACCTACATTTGCCTTGCCGGAGATTTCGTAGCCTTTATCTTCAAGACGGGTAACTGCTTCTGCACTGAAAAGAGGTTTGAAGCCTTCCAGTATTCTTGAGCCGGAGGCTGCCTGAACACCTTTTACGAGAATTGTATCGTCAACGGCTATTGTACCTTTATCTGATAATTTTACTGTATATTCTGTCATTATTCGCACCTCACTTTACAAGTCTTGGCACTTGCCAACTATCTTCGTTGCGTTCGGGAGCACCCTCAAGGAGACTTTCTCTTGTAAAGGGCTGCTTTCTCTCGTCCTCACGGAGAACATTGGTCATAGGCATAACATATATTATCTCTTCAACATTTTCTGTATCAATGTCTTTGAGCTTTTCCTCATAATCCTTCATTGAAGCAAAAATACTCTGCATCTGCTCCTCTTCTTTTTCTGTAAGTGAAAGCTGGTTGAGCTGCTGTGAATTGGAGAATGTGGATCTCTTTTCACTGCGGCTCTTTGTGCCTGCAGGAGCACCTCTTGAAGCAAGAGCATTGGTGCTTCCCAATAGATGAACATCCTCAAGTTGCTGATTGGTAACCTCACTCGGTGCACCAAGAAGAAGATCCTGTGCATTACCGTTCAAGGGGAATGCAATAACTTCGAGAATCTTTTCTTCATCTGTAAGGAGCATTACCATACGGTCAACACCCGGTGCCATACCTGCGTGAGGAGGAGCACCGTACTGGAATGCATTGTAGAGAGCATTGAATCTCGCTTTTAATTCATCCTCTGAGTAGCCTGCTATATCAAATGCCTTTTTCATAACATCAACATCGTGGTTACGAACAGCACCGGAAGCAAGCTCTATACCGTTACATACCAGGTCGTACTGATAAGCCAGTACCTCTGTGGGATCATCACCCAAAAGTGCATCCATTCCGCCCTGAGGCATAGAGAATGGGTTGTGCGTAAATATTGTATCCCCTGTTTCTTCATCAATTTCATACATAGGGAAGTCAACAATAAAGCAGAATTCAAAGGCATCGTCGGAAATCAAATCAAGCTGATCCTTTGCGGCAAGCCAGGAACGGATGTGTCCGGCTTTCTTTTCTGTATCATTTTTCTTGTCATCACAGATAAAGAACAGTGTTTCGCCTTCCTTTACACCGGTAAGTTCTGTGATTTCAGCCTTTTTGGCATCGGAAAGGAACTTGGCAATAGGTCCTGCAAACACACCATCTTTTAATGTAATATATCCCAGACCGCCAAGACCAACCTCGGGTGATGTGGCAAACTTTAAGGAGTCCTCAAAGAATTTCTTGGATTTTCCTGTGCAGTCAGCAACAATACCGCGAACGGGTTTACCCTTGAATGCAGGGAAATCAACATCCGCAAAGAAATCCGTAAGGTCGCATATGATAAGAGGATTACGGAGGTCCGGCTTATCCGAGCCGTATTTCATCATAGATTCTGCATAAGTGATACGACGGAAAGGCTTGGGAGTAATCTTTTTGTCGGAAAAAGTTTTGAATGTATCATAGATAACATCCTCACACACATCGAGAACCTCTTCCTGAGTTGCAAATGCCATCTCAAAGTCAAGCTGATAGAATTCACCGGGAGAACGGTCTGCTCTTGCATCTTCATCTCTGAAGCAGGGAGCAATCTGGAAGTATCTGTCAAAGCCCGACACCATAAGGAGCTGTTTGAACTGCTGGGGTGCCTGCGGAAGGGCATAGAACTTGCCCGGGTGCTTACGGCTGGGAACGAGAAAGTCTCTTGCACCCTCCGGTGATGATGCAGTAAGGATTGGTGTCTGCATCTCGAGGAAATCCTTTTCCTCCATCTTGCTGCGGAGGTGACGGATGATTTTGGATCTCATAACAAGCTTTTCGTGATTCTTAGGGTTACGAAGATCAAGATAGCGATATTTGAGACGGAGTTCATCCTTGCTAAGGTGAGAAGAACGAACCTCAAAGGGTAACATATTGTGACTCTTGCCCAGAACCTGAAGTGTATCTGCAACAAGCTCCACATAACCTGTGTCTATCTTTTCGTTAACGGTTTCCGGTGCACGCTTTTCCACCTTGCCGCTTACGGAAATTACCGTTTCTCTATTGACATTTTTGAGAAGTTCCTCATTGTGAATTACAACCTGTGTCACACCGGTGTAGTCACGCAAATCTATGAAGATGACTCCGCCGTGGTCACGAATAACATCTACCCATCCGGCAAGCTGAACAGTACTGCCGATATGCTTATCGCAGATATCATTACAGAATAGTGTTCTATACATACTAAAACCTCCTATGAAAAAATAAAAAGCCCCGGAAATATATTTAAAATACATTTCCGGGACGAGCAAACATCTTTACCCGCGGTGCCACCCGCATTGATACAAACAGTATCCTCTTTTTGTATTAACATTTAAGTTAAAACCGGAGTGTTCCCAAACTTACTACTCATCTGAAATGTGCTCTCAGTCCACGACACATTATCCCTGACAGACTTTCCACAAAAGCCGAGTCTCCAAGTAATATATTAACCAAAATCCATCCGTTTGTCAATAGTAAATTGCATATAACGATACACTTTTATGATATAATTATGTCCTTGCTTGTTAAAAATATTCTATTCATTTTTACTCATAATGTACTTATGCATAGTTTCCGCCACTATCTTACTGTGAGCAACAGCCTCAACAACAGTTCGTGCACCGTTTACCACATCACCCGATGCAAACACTCCGGGACGGCTGGTATTACCAAACTCATCTGCAACTAAAAGCCCTGACTCATTGGCATCTAATCCCGACGTGGTTGAAACTATAACATTTCTAGGTCCCTGACTGATTGCAATAATAACAGAATCCGAAGAATAAAATTTATTGCTTCCTTCCACTTCTTCGATAGTTCCGTCGTCATATTCTTTAACATCCTGAAAAATTACCCCATCATCAAGGATTTCCACTGGCTTACAATTATACTTAAAATTTACACCCTCTAACTTTGCATAACTGTATTCATAATCGCTTGCCGCAACTTTCTTAGTCAGAGAAAAGCATGTTACCTGACGGCTGCCGTTTCGAACCGCAGTACGGGCAACATCCATAGCGGCATTTCCGGCACCGATAATAATCACTTTCTCGCCTAATTTATAAACACTTGGGTTATTAAGATAATTTATGGCAAAATGCACATTGCCAAAGGTTTCTCCCTTTATGTGTAATGTATTAGGCCGCCATACACCCGTACCGATAAAGATAGCTTTATACCCATCTCTGAACAAATCGTCCACGCTTATAGCATCGCCTATTCTGATATTGGGACGAATTTTTATCCCTTTTAGTTCGATGTGACGATATTGAAGATCATCAAGCACACTTTTTGGCAACCTGAATTCCGGAATACCGTAACGTAAAACCCCGCCGATTTTATCTTTGCTTTCAAAAATTGTCACTTGATATCCATATCGTGCAAGAATAATTGCAATAGTAAGTCCAGCTGGTCCGGAACCGACAATGGCAACTTTTTGCCCATTTGATTTTGCAGGTCCTTTGACCATTTTTGGAGCAAATGCACTGGATATATAGTGCTCAATTGCAGAAAAATGAACCGGTGATCCTTTCTTATTAAGAACACAACTGCCTTCACATTGTTTCTCGTGATTACATATCAAACTGCAAATAGTAGTAAGCGGGTTGTTTTCAAAAAGTATTTTTCCCGCCTCATCAAGCTGATTATTCTTTAGAAGATTAATAACCGTAGGAATAGGCGTATTTATGGGACAGCCTTTTTGACAGGATGGGTTTTTGCATTGCAGGCACCGATTTGCCTCGTCTAAAATGTGTAGTGCCATTTATTTTTTCTCTCCGTTCATTTTAAAATTAAAGTCAATTGTATAATTATTGTTTTGGAATTTTTCCTGCCCGATATATAAATGTTTATTATGGGCAAACTATTTTATTGAATTTTATAGACTTGACACAAGTAAAACATTTAAAACATAAAATATATCCAGTGCCAAAAATATGGATAAACTGTTTTATCTGCATTCCCAGATGCAGACCAAGGGGTTGACCATGAGACCTCTTCCCACTTCCCATCCTCATAAGCAAAAGTCAGTACACTACCCAACGAATATCCTTTAGAAACATAATAAACTTGAGCAAAATCACAAGTCTTATATTCTAAGACCTTAAAGAATTCCATTTCTCCAAGCATTGCGTTTTCTTGATAAGCGTACTCGAACTCATCATAATATTTATGTGTAAGAACTTCACATTTAATTAGCGAGAAAACATAAGAAACTATCAGACATAAAACAAATCCTATTATTAAGTATTTAATTTTTGTTTTCACAGATATTCCCCTTTCTTTCTGCATCTTTCAACATTATTCGACACAATTATTGCAAGTTGTAAGGTTTAGATGCACGCCTTATGGGTGTGAGGTTCGTGTTATGTTGGGACTAAAAAAGTTAAGAATTTTGCACTCGAATATTTACTTTTCGGTTATTATAACTCTGTGTCCGGCTCCGTCCCACTCTACATCAAAACCAAATGATTCGCTGATTACCCTGAGGGGCACATATGTCTTGGAGTTGATTATTTTTGCAGGGACATCAAGGCTTACCTTTTTGCCGTCAACTGTCATATATGGACTGCCGATAGTGATGGATAGCTTTTGGGAAATTCTTTTTGCTGTTGCAGTTTGAGTGGAGTTATCCCATTCCACACGGGCACCCAACATCTCGAATACTTCCCTTAAAGTAACAAGTGTTCTGCCGTTTTCTGCAACGGGCGGATAAGGAGAATTGAGCTTTTTGCCGTTTATAATCACGGTAATCGGCACTGTACTTACTGAATAAGCATTTTGGACAATACTGCGAAGTGCAGATGAATCGTTTATCACCTTGTAACGAAAATGAATTTCACCATCTATTGAACTACTTTGACGGTTATAATACATCTGCCGTTTTGTTTCTGCTCCTCCGTACCACGGAGAACCCTCCTTGGCATCTGCTCCCCTATATGTTCCAAGACCTATATACAATTTGGCACTGCTTCCGGAAAAGACGTTGCTCCACCATTTTGTAAGAACCTCGTAATCTGCTATTGAATAGCCGAATTCCCAATATATCTGAGGTGCAAGATAATCCACCCAGCCGTTTTTCACCCAAGTGCGGCTATCTGCAAAAAGCTCCCTGTAAGAGCTTCTGCCACGGGTGTCACTTCCAAGGGGATTTGAAGATTTGTTATCCCATATTCCCGAGGGACTTATTCCAAATACTTTGCCATATTTTCCGCATATACTATGAAGCTTTTTAACAAGCTGATTGACATTATCTCTTCTCCATGATGCTATGTCAGCAAACTGTCCGCCGTTATACATCTTAAATGTTTCCCTGTCTTCAAAATCCGTTCCGGGATAAAAATAGTCATCCATATGGATTCCGTCAACCTTATACCTACGCAGTATTTCCTCCGCACCGGACACAACCATATTCGCCACTTCCGGAATTCCGGGATTAAAATAATAATTGCCGTCGGTATGCTTTACCACCCATCCGGGATGCCGCTTTGCAGGATGATTTGCCGCAAGAGAATTAAACTCATTTTCTCCTCCTACGGTAACTCTGTAAGGATTAATCCATGCGTGAAGCTCTATGGACTTACTGTGGCACTTTTCTACCCAATACGCCAGAGGATCAAATCCGCCATCCGGTGCCTGTCCGTTTTTTCCCGTAAGATATCTTGACCAGGGGAAAACAGAGGATGGATAGATGGAATCTGCCGAAGGTCTTACCTGCAGAAATATTGCATTGTAGCCGACATCGGCACAGTCAGATACGATTTTGTCAATTTCTGATTTTAATTTTGCACTGTCTGCCGTTGCCTTTTGGGGGAAGTCCAGATTGTGAACTGTGGAAACCCAAACCCCTTTAAGATCGGACGGTGCACCCGCACAAACACCGATGCCAAAAAGCATCGGTGCTATGATAAGTATTATCGAAACTAAAAGCTTCTTCATTTCTTTGCTACTACTTTCTTTGCGGCTTTAACTATTGCCTCAGGTGTAAGATCATAATCCTTAAAGAGGTCAGCGGGAACACCGGATTTTCCAAAACTGTCCTTAACACCTATTCTCTCCATAGGTACGGGAGATTCCTCACAGAGAACCTCAGCAACGGCACTTCCGAGGCCTCCTATTATATTATGTTCTTCACAGGTGACAATTGCACCTGTTTCCTTTGCAGCCTTAACGAGAATTTCTCTGTCTATTGGCTTTATTGTATGTATATTGATTACTCTTGCATTTATTCCATCCTGTGCAAGAAGCTTCTTTGCTTCCAATGCCATTTCAACCATAAGACCGGTGGCAACAAGTGTTACATCAGTACCGTCCTCAAGGAGTACACCTTTTCCTATTTCAAAGTTGTAGTCAGCTTCGTCGTAAAGAACGGGCACTGCAAGTCTTCCGAATCGGAGATACACAGGTCCGTCGTGAAGGATTGCCGCTTTGACTGCAGCTCTTGCCTCTACATCGTCTGCAGGGTTTATTACTACCATATTGGGGATAGTACGCATAATACCAATATCTTCAAGACACTGGTGTGTTGCACCGTCCTCACCTACGGATATACCTGCGTGGGTTGCACCGATTTTAACATTGAGATTGGGGTAGCAGATGGAGTTTCTTATCTGTTCAAAGGCTCTGCCTGCTGCAAACATTGCAAAAGAGCTTGCAAACACCACCTTACCGCAGGATGCAAGTCCCGCTGCAGTGCTCATCATATTCTGCTCTGCTATGCCCATATTTATAAATCTTTCGGGGAATTTTTTCTTGAATGTATCAGTTTTTGTGGACTTGGAGAGGTCGGCATCGAGCACCACAATATCGTACTTTTCTCCAAGCTCTGCCAATGCATTACCATAGGATTCTCTTGTTGCTACTTTTTTGATATCTGCCATTATGCTCTCGCCTCCAGTTCCTTAATTTTATCGTCAAGCTGTTTAAGACCTTTTTCATAAAGCTCATCATTTGGTGCGGCACCGTGCCATGAAGCCTGATTTTCCATATAATCAATGCCCTTACCCTTTATGGACTTTGCAAGTATCAATGTAGGCTTGCCCTTACATTCTTTGGCTTTTTTGAGGGCATCCTTTATTTCATCATAGTTATGAGCATCTATTGTAATCACATTCCAGCCAAAGGCTTCAAACTTCTTGTCAAAAGGTGTGGGATTCATAACCTCGGTTATATCTCCGTCTATCTGGAGTCCGTTGAAATCAAGAAAAGCAACAAGGTTGTCAAGCTTGTAGTGAGAAGCAAACATTGCACCTTCCCATACCTGACCTTCTTCACACTCACCGTCACCTAAGATTGTGTAAACTCTGTAATCCTTGTTATCCAGTTTTGCAGCAAGAGCCATACCGTTTGCGGCACATATACCCTGTCCCAGAGAACCTGTGGACATATCAACACCGGGGATATTCTTCATATCGGGATGTCCCTGAAGATAGCTGTCTGCCTTTCTGAGAGTTGTGATATCCTCTCTGGGGATAAATCCCTTTTCTGCAAGTGCACCGTAAAGTGCAGGTGCACAGTGTCCCTTAGAGAGAACAAATCTGTCTCTGTCGGGATTTTTGCTGTCATTTGGGTACACATTCATCTCATCAAAGTAGAGCACTGCAAGAATGTCTGCAATAGAGAGGGAGCCACCGGGATGTCCGGATTTGGCACTGTGAACACCGTTTAATGCGTGTCTTCTTATTTTGTAGGCAAGAAGTTCCAACTGTGTGTTATTCATTTCTTTTCCTCCGTGTTAATTTTATTTACAGTTTCTATGGAAAGCTTTACTATTTCCTCAAGTCTTTGGGTTCTGCCGGATATAAAGAGATAACCTACAAGAGCCTCAAAGCCCGTTGCGTGACGGTAATCTACTATATCTGCATTTTTCGCCGAGGTGTTTGAGTGGGCATTTCTGCCCCTTTTGTATACTGCCGCCTCCTCCTCTGTGAGGATAGGCTCTATTGAATGAGCAACAAGGCTCTGTGCTCTGGCACTTACATATCCGGTAGAGGCTCTGTGGAGCTTATTGACCGGACAATTGCCTCCGGAGAGTACATACGAGCGAATGTACACCTCGTACACGGCATCACCTATATATGCAAGAGCAAGGGGGGAATACATATTTGCATCCCCTTTTTCAAAATAAGGGAAATCCATATTATACTCTCTTCCACTTAACGCCCTGTCTGGTATCTTCAAGTACGATACCCATATCCTTAAGGGTATCTCTTATTTCATCGGCACGGGCAAAGTTTTTGGCTTTTTTTGCTTCTGTTCTTTCGTTTATAAGTGCTTCCACTTCGCTGTCGAGAATGTCATTTTCCTTTTCCTTGGAAATTCCGAGAACATCGCAAAGCTCGTTTATAAGAGCGAGTGCATTTTTCTTGGAAGTTTCGTTCATATTTGCAATTTCCGTGTTAATCTCTTTTACAAGCTCAAAAATAACGGAAATAGCGTCTGCAGTGTTCAGGTCATCATCCATTGCAGAAATAAACTTTTCCCTGTAAGCCGAAAGGTCAACATCATTTGCACCCATATCTCCGCCAAGAGAAAATTCTATATTCTCTACGCATCTGTCAATTCTTTCAAGACTGTTTTTTGCCTGAGTGAGAAGCTCATCGGAGAAGTTAATGGGACTTCTGTAATGTGCAGTAAGCATAAAGAATCTTATTACTCTGTGGGGGAAGTGCTCAGCAATATCTCTTATGGTAAAAAAGTTGCCCTTGGATTTTGACATCTTTTCGTTATCTACATTGATAAAGCCGTTGTGCATCCAGTATCTTGCAAAAGTGCATCCGTGAGCACATTCGCTCTGAGCAATTTCGTTTTCGTGATGGGGGAACATAAGGTCCTTGCCGCCGCTGTGAATATCACTTGTTTCGGCAAGGTACTTGGTTGCCATGGCAGAACACTCTATATGCCAGCCCGGTCTTCCCATACCCCAGGGACTTTCCCACGCAGGCTCCCCTTCCTTTTGCTTTTTCCACACGGCAAAATCGAGGGGTTCTCTCTTTGCTTCGTTGATATTTATTCTTGCACCTGCTTCCAGATCTTCGAGAGGCTGTTTGGAAAGCTTGCCGTACTCCTTGAACTTGCTTGTCTGGAAATATACATCTCCGTCAACCTCGTAGGCAAAGCCTTTTTCTATAAGAGTGGAAACAAGCTCTATGATTTCGTCTATATGCTCCGTAGCCTTTGGATGATAGGTAGCTTCCTTAATTCCGAGAGCCTTTGCGTCCTTGAAATATTCTGCTATATACTGTTCGCCAAGCTCTTTTACCGTAATTCCCAGGTCATTTGCCTTGTTTATCATTTTGTCATCGATATCGGTAAAGTTCTGTACAAAGTTAACCTTGTAGCCACGATACTCAAAATATCTTCTTAGCTGGTCGAAAATTATAAAAGGTCTTGCATTGCCAAGATGGAAAAAGTTATATACCGTAGGTCCGCAGGAATACATATTTACTGTGTTCTCATGTAGCGGTACAAATTCCTCCTTCTGTCTTGTCATTGAATTATATATCCTCATAACCATCATCCTTTCTGTGATTGTTATCTTCTATTTTCTCAAGCTTCTTTTCTATATCACGGATAAGCATATTGAGCTTGCATATTTCCTGACTTGTAGGGTCGGGAATGTGAATCTGGTCAAGATCCATATTGCTTATACGCTTGTTGTTGATTTTGACAATTCTTGCAGGTACACCTACTGCGGTTGAATTTTCCGGAACCTCGGTAAGAACCACGGCATTTGCCGCAATTTTTGAATTATCCCCTACGGTAAACGGACCAAGAACCTTAGCACCGCAGCCTATGAGGACATTGTTTCCTATGGTCGGATGTCTTTTGCCCTTATCCTTGCCGGTACCGCCAAGAGTAACATTCTGATACAAGGTACAGTTATCGCCGATTTCTGCAGTTTCGCCAATGACGATGCCCATACCGTGATCAATAAAAAGGCCTTTTCCTATTTTTGCACCGGGATGTATCTCTATTCCGGTAAAAAGTCTTGCCGTCTGAGATATTATCCGTGCCAAAAAAAATATTTTGTGCTTATAGAAAAAATGAGCATACCTGTGAGCGACAACTGCATGGAGACCGGGATAGAGGAGAATAACCTCAAGGTAATTTCTCGCTGCCGGATCTCTTTGCAGAATATTGGACATTTCCTTTGGTGCTACCGAAAAGAAGAAAATGAGCCACAAAAGTAAAACAGCAATTATTATGTATATCAAAACCATTGTAAAAAACCGCCTTTTACACAAATACATACACTGTATATTATATATTTTTTTGCAGTGAATTACAATAGTTTTTTGAACTTTTGGCAAAAAAGATTGAAATTACTACGGTAATCTGCTAAAATTAGTGTAGAAACCATATACGGATGTGATAAAATGATTTATTCCAAGGTAGAAAATCCCCGTTGCAGTCTGTGTGTTCATGCGGATGAAAACAAAACAAGCGGGAATGTCCTCTGTGATGTGAGAGGTACCGTCCCCGCTGACTTTGTATGTAAGAAATTTTCCTACGACATATTTAAAAAAGTGGTAAAACCCAAAAAGAAATTGGATAAAAACAATTTTTCTGCCGAAGATTTTAGTGTATAAAATCAATCTTGCACTTGTAGTCTATTGATTTTACAATATCCTCTTCCGAAAAATCGTCGGGCATATCGAGATAGAAGGTATAATCGTAAGCGTGTTCATTCTGTTTTATGGAAACCTCGCTTATGTTTATGCCTTTTTTGTTCATAAAATCTGTAAATGTGCTCTGATAGTTATCCTCATTAACATCGTATATAACGAGAGATCTGGTCTTGTGCTGTGTCATAAACTTAAGCTTGTGGTGAAGTACTATCTGCACAAGAAGCACAATACCTGTTGTAACAATGCCAAGAACATACATTCCTGCACCTATCGCCATACCGATTCCCGAGATTGCCCATATACCGGAAGCTGTAGTTAGACCTCTTATGCTTCCCCTCTGGGTGTATATCATACCTGCACCGAGAAAACCGACACCTGTTACAATACCCTGTGCCATTCTGGAGGGATCAAGGCGGATATCAAGGCCAACGCTGCCTGCTCCCATAATAATATCGTTAAAGCCGTACTTGGATATAATCATCATAAGGCAGGATGCACACGCAACAATGCAATGTGTTCTTACTCCGGCTTCCTTGGCACGGTTTTTCCTTTCAAAGCCTATGACGATACCGCATATTCCGGATACAATTATCCTTAATATAAAAACAAGAACTTCTGTCATAACAAGTCTCCTTTTTTAGTGTATAATGGGTTATTATATCAGCTCTGATGCAAAAAGTAAAGCATAAATTTTACATATCAACTATGCATTGTTTTTCCATGGTAATATGAGGAATTCCCTCAATCACGTGTTCGGAAGAAACCGGAATAAATCCCATTTTTTCATAAAACCCTACCGCCTGTTTTTGTGCATGGACGGTGATTTTTTTTGCAGAGAAATGTTTAACTATTGCTTCTGCACTCTCTTCCATAAGTTTTCGTCCAATCCCCTTTTTGCGGGAAAGGCTAAGAACTCTCCCGATGACAACTCCGTCACTGCCGTCGGAAAAAGCTCTGAGATAAGCCACTATTCTGTTTTTATCCTCAAAAAAGCAATGCAGACTTTCGTAATCCTTTCCGTCAGCATCAAGACACACAATATTTTGTTCCATAAGAAAAACTTCGGAACGTGATTTGAGGATTTCATAAACCTCTCTGCCGGAAAGCTCCGGAAAAACCTTTGAATAAAAAACCATATATGTACTCCTGTAGCAGTCTTAATCCAAACGGTGCAAAAAACTTAAGTTTTCTGCACCGTTTTGTATAATATTTATATTCTCAATGTCGGGAATTATTCTTCGATTTCGTCGTCATCCACATCTATCTCGATGGTTTCGCCGCACTTGGGACATACGATATCATCGTCACCATCGAAGAAATCCTCATCTATGCAGATTGTTTCGCCGCAGGTGGGACAATCAATTTCGTAATATTCAAAATCGTCGTCGCAATCGCAGTCACCATCGCAGCATCCGCAATCACATTCCTCGGCAAATTCACTTTCTATTGCTGCAAGGTCTTCATCAATTATGTCAACCTGCTCTGCAATCTCATCCTGATAATCATAGAGGTCATCGATGGAAGCATCTATCTCGTCGAGAACACCGAGGATGCACTCAAAAATTCTGCCCTCTTTGCTGCTGTCGTCGTAGTCAAGACCGTCCATAAGTCCTCTTAAATAGGCTATCTGCTTAGAAATATTTTCCATAATTCTATCTCCTTACGCTCTTTCCATATATTCTCCGGTTCTTGTATCGATACGGATTACATCACCGTTGTCGATAAAGAGAGGAACCATAATCTGAGCACCTGTTTCTACAGTACAGGGCTTTGTAGCACCGGTAGAGGTATCGCCCTTGAAGCCGGGTTCTGTCTCTGTAACTGTAAGCTCAACAAATGTGGGGGGCTCAATATCAAATACACTGCCCTTGAATGAAAGAATCATACATTCGTCATTTTCCTTAACGAACTTCATTTTATCTTCTATAAGATCAGCATTGATGGGAAGCATATCGAATGTTTCCATATCCATAAAGTAATAGAGTGTGCCGTCAACATAAGAATACTGCATTTTTCTTCTTTCGATGAAAGCTTCCTCAAACTTTTCTGTAGGTCTGAAAGTCTTTTCAACAACGGAACCTGTGATAACATTCTTTATCTTGGTTCTTACGAAAGCTGCGCCCTTACCGGGTTTAACATGCTGGAATTCTACAATCTGCCATACGCCGCCCTCGAATTCAAAAGTCTTTCCGTTTCTAAAATCACCTGCTGTAATCATTATAAATACCTCCGATTTACATTTATATACATTCTTATTGTACAAGATAATATAACATTTTTCAAGTACTTTTTTCAAAAAATAGCATTTTATTCTATATTTCTATAAGTTTTTTGTCAGAATGTGTAAGATTAAAGCAATTTTCTGCCTTTACAACTACCATATCCTCTATTCTTACACCGCAAAATCCGTCTATGTAGATTCCCGGTTCCACGGTTACAACATTGCCCGCCTTTAAGGGGTTGGGATTTCTCGGTGACAAATTGGGGTTTTCGTGAATTTCCAGTCCTACCCCGTGTCCCAGTCCATGTCCGAATCTGCCGGGATAAAGCTCATCAATTATCTCTGACGCTCTGTTGTGCACATCCCTGCCCGCTATTCCTTCTCTTATTATTTCCAGTGCGGTAAGCTGTGCTTCCAGAACAGTATTATACAACTTTTTCATTTCATCGGTGGCTTTGCCTACGCAAACGGTTCTTGTCATATCACTGCAATATCCGTCCACCACACATCCAAAGTCCAGTACCACAAATTCACCCTTAGCTATAAGACGGTCATCGGGTTCGGCATGGGGCATTGCCCCGTGAGCGCCGGTTGCGGCTATAACATCAAAGCTCACCTTCTCGGCACCGTTTGAACGCATAAAATATTCAAGCTCCAGTGCCACATCCCTCTCGGTCACATCCGGTCTTATATAGTCCAGAATATGAGTAAAAGCCCTGTCTGTTATATCCTGAGCCTTTTTTATGGAAACTATTTCACCCTCGTCCTTAACTGCTCTCTGATTGCTGAGAACATCTCCTATGGGAGTAAGATTTTGAAAATTATCCTTAAACCCACAGTATCTTTTGTAGCTTACGGACAAATCCTCAAATCCGGTATTTTTGAATCCTGTAAAAGCCTCTTTGGCATCAAACGAGGCAACATCGCAAATTTCGATTCCGTCGGTTTGGGTTTTTGCCTGATTAATATAGCGGAAATCCGTAACAAGCATATCTCCGCTATTGGATATAACGGCATATCCCTCACCGGTAAAGCCTGTGAGATATCTGATATCTGCACTGTTTGTTACAACAGCGCTATCCATACCGTTATCAATTAAATATTGTTTGAACTTATCTTTTCTTTTATTCATTATTTTTTGGAAGCTCCTTTGAGGTTTTTAGGGCATAGATGATTTATGGGGCACTCCTCACATAGCGGTTTTCGGGCTGTACACACTGCTCTGCCGTGATACACAATCTGATGGCAGAATCTGCCGGAAGAGTCGGGAGATATTATTTTTTTTAGCTCCATTTCTATCTTCACAGGATCTTTGGTATCCACAAGCCCCATACGGTTAGCAAGACGTATGCAATGAGTATCGACTACTATGCAGGGCTTTCCAAACACATCGCCAAGTATCAGGTTTGCTGTCTTTCTGCCTACTCCGGCAAGAGCAGTAAGCTCCTCCATGGTGTCCGGAAGAGAGCCTCCGTGCTTTTCCAGAATTGTACGTGAAGAATCTATGATGTTCTTTGCCTTATTGCGGTAAAACCCGCAAGGGCGTACCAGTTCCTCAAGCTCCTCCAATTTGGCATTTGCAAAATCACTTACGCTTTTATACTTTTCGAAAAGTGACTTTGTGACTATATTTACTCTGGCATCGGTACACTGTGCCGATAATTGCACTGCCACAAGAAGCTGGTGGTCGGTACCATAGTCCAGAGAGCATTTTGCATCACTGTACACCTTATCAAATACTTCCCCGATAAGAGCTGCTCTTTTCTTTTTTGTAATCATGATTATTCAACCTTAAATGTAACTTCTATTTCTTCCACAGGTTCACCCTCAAACTCCACATTTTCGGGAAGCTCAGAAAGCTTTACCTTTACAGTTTTGCCGTCCCTTATATTTGAAGTGTTGATTTCCTCGGTCTTGAGTTTATCCATGGCTTCAATTGTCATTCTGGGACCAAGAACCTTCAATTTTGCAGGTTTTATTTCGCTAACAGTCACCTTTTCCCCTGAGGAATTGGTTTTTTCCGTAAGATCTGCAGTAACATCAAGTTCCTTAAGTCTTAATATATTGCAGGTAAGCTCAAGATATGAAATATTTTTGCTTATGGACGAATCTGTTATTTCCACTCCGCCCTTATCATAAAGGGAGATTTTGTATCTGCCTATTACCGGATCTTTTTTGCCGTCAATATCAACTGTTACCTTTGCTCTGTCGACCTTATCAACAATGCTTTTTGCTCCGGATATTCTTACCTTATCGGTGGTATATTCTATACTGTCATATATATATCCGTCCGCCGGTGTACCCTTGGTGTCAACTGCAATATTAAGCTCCCGTGTTACTACCTTGTCAACTATAACACTTACATTGTGGGGTTCCTTGGAAACAAGCTCTATTCCCGATATATCAAAGGAAACAGTTACAGGTATTTTGTGGGTTCCTGCCACATTTACATCTGCCATATTCACCGTGCTGTACACAGAATCTCTTGTAACCTTCGAAAGGGTGCTTCTCTTTCCTCTTATTTTGACATTTACGGTTTTGGTATTCTCCGAAAGGACAGTGAGCTTGCCATTGGAGAAATCCTCGGAATAACGCACATAATTTACAGGAACATTTTTGATAGTGGTTTCAAACACGGGATTTATTTCATAAACCACGTATATCCATATGATAAGTGCCGCAAGGATTGAGAAAGTTATCTGAAACCAATTTGTTTTAAAAAGATTTTTCATTTCTTTCTCACCATCCAATCTGCAAATTTATTTATGAAGGAATTCATAGGTGTGAGCTTCTGGTTATCCTCACTGCCAAGAGAGCTTATTATGATGTTCTTTAGATCCCTCGGAGAGACATTTCTCTTTAAATTTCCGTCGGTTGCCACAGATACTCTTCCTGTTTCTTCCGAAACTACTATGGAGATACAATCCGCTATTTCGCTCATTCCTATTGCAGCTCTGTGTCTTGTGCCAAGCTCCTTTGAAAAACTGTTGTTCTGTGTAAGAGGCAAAAAGCAGGCACTTGCCTTTATGCGGTTTTCGCTTATTATGGTGGCTCCGTCGTGAAGAGGCGTATTTGACATAAAGATGTTTATAAGAAGCTGAGGTGATATTTTTGCATCAAGCATAGTTCCCGATTTCATAATATCTCTGAGCTTTGTGGAACGTTCAAGAATGATAAGAGAGCCTATTTTCCTCTCAGACATATATGTAGTTGCCTCGCATATGGACTCTGCCATATTCTCAAGCTCATCACCTGACGAAAAAATCTGTCCCGTTGTGGTGTTACCAATTTTTTCCAATGCACGGCGTATTTCCGGCTGGAACATTATGATAATTGCTAGAACTCCGACCTGCATGGTATTTGCCAGAAGATAGCTTATGGCATTAAGATCCATCCAGTCTGCAACCTGTGCCGCCACAACAAGAGCTATGATACCTTTTACAAGCTGTGCCGCCCTTGTTTCCATTACCAGCTTTATGACACCGAATATAACAAATGCCACTATTAGTATATCCAGAATATCCCTTATGCGAACAAGTCGGAAATTCTGTATGAGAAAAGTCCAAACCTCTGCCATTTTATTCCCCCCTATTTTGCAAGATTATATATTTCTATAATTTCTTCTTTGCCGAGTTCCTTGTAGTCTTTCAGCTTTCTTTTGCCAAAGAAGGTGCATTTTTCCGCCATTTCCTCTATGGCGCTGTCTGTTATCTCCACGCCAAGCTCAGAAAGTCTTGTGGGCATTCCTATGGACCTGAAAAATTCTTCCATAATTCCGATTCCCTCAAGTGCCAGCTCTTCCTGAGTTTTTCCTTTGGGATCTGCACCCAGAACATTTACTGCAAGGAGAGCAAATCTTGAAGGATTGAGCCTGTACACATACTTTGCCCATGCAGGGTACACAACTGCAAGGCCTGCACCGTGAGCAACAGAGTCGAACATACCGCTTATTTCGTGCTCAAGCTGATGGCAACCCATAAAGAATTCCGTTCCCACACCGGTAAGGTCATTGTGAGAGAGAGAGCCTGCCCACATAAGATTTGCCCTTGCCTCGTAGTCCTCAGGATTTTTAAGGGCATCCTTTCCCGCATTTATAACGGTTCTGAGTAGTCCGAATGCTATTTCGTCCGATATCATAAACGGCTTGCTGACCGTGAAATATCTTTCCAGTGTATGCATCATTATGTCCACTATACCGCAGGCGGTCTGATAGGGATTTACAGTGTATGTAAGACATGGATTACATATGGAAAAAAGAGGTCTGTTAAGTTTTGTTCCAAATCCCCTTTTAAGTCCGTTTTCCTCATTTGTTATGACGCAGGATGCACTCATCTCGCTTCCGGAAGCGGAAAGCGTGAGGATGGTTGCCACGGGAAGACCTCCCTCGGGCATTGCCTTGTGTTCACTGAACATCCATGGGTCAACATCTGCAACTGCACCGATGGCAATAAGCTTTGCGGAATCTATAACACTTCCTCCGCCAAGAGCGATAACAAGCTCCGATGCGTGCTCCTTGGCAAGACGGACACCCTCTCTCACAAGAGAGATTTTTGGATTAGGCTCTGCTCCGCCCAGGACTGCCACATCCATACCGGCATGCTTAAGCGATGCCATAACCTCATCATAAACACCGCTTTTTATCACTGAACCCTGACCGTAATGCAAAAGCACACGGCTAAAGCCATATTCCTTTACGATACTACCTACTTCCTTGTGGGTATCTTTGCCGAATATCATTCTCGTAGGTGCATAAAACTCAAAATTCTGCATATTTGTGCTCCTTTCGACTATTTACGGGACGCAATAAATGCTTCATAGAGCATTATACCACAAGCAACGGAAACATTCAAGGATTCTGCGAGATTTGTCATTGGAATTGTAACTTTTTTCGTGCAGAATTTTTTCACCTCATCGCAAATGCCGTTCGCCTCATTGCCCATCACTATAACACTTTTGCCGGAAAATTCAAGCTCACGGGGAGTTTGCTTTCCCTCGGGAAAGGTTCCGATAATATCAAAGCCCTCCGATGCTAAACGCTCAAGAATGCTTCCGTCGTCCCAAAAAAGACGGATACTAAATATCCCTGCCATTGTGGAACGGAGAACCTTGGGATTGAACACATCCACACACCCTTTGGAAAGGATTATTCCGTCCACGCCAAAGGCATTGGCACTGCGGATGATTGTTCCCATATTACCGGGATCCGTAACACAGTCAAGGTAAAGGTATGCACCCTTGTCCGTTTTCATATCATCAGCACTGCTCATTTCCTTGCAGGCAACGGCAAGTATACCCTGAGAATTAACGGTGGATTTGAGAGTGTCAAAGAGTTTGTCTCCAAGAACATATACCGGAATGTTTCCAAAAGAAACACTCTCTCCCGATGCATATGTGTCTGACACAAAAATATATTCTACCTGTGCGCCTGTTTGTACAGCATCGGTTACTATTCTCTCCCCTTCTATTACAAAGAGGTCGGTTTTCTTTCTGCCTGAGGAGGTAGAGAGCTTTTTGGTCTGCTTGTACAAACGGTTTGATGTACTATCTATTCTGTTCATAAGTTACTCCTTTTTAGTCCGGTATATGTGGCTTTTCCTTCTTTTTACATTGTAAGCAAATTTTCCGAAAGTGTCAAGTATAAGCAATATAATGCAGGAGTTTTTCCGACACATTTCAAACCCTTATCACAACAAAATTTCATGCATAAAGCCAAACATTTGATTATGGCTAAACTTATCCTTGTTTTGGTTGACTTATCATTTTTTTGTAAATATAATCTTAATTGAATAAATGGTAATGGAGAGTGTATTATGCAAAAAAATCGGGACGACAAATATTTAAAGGAGCTTGCAAAAACATACCCTAACCGCCAGAGTGCACTAAGCGAGATAATAAATCTCAATGCAATACTCAACCTTCCCAAAGGTACAGAGCATTTCATTTC
>JAZQBI010000135.1:0-12094 GCA_045545635.1 Clostridia bacterium
ATAACACAAGAAGAATTTGACGCAAAGAAAAAACAATTACTTGGTTTATAATACATAGGAGTATGTGCAATGGGATTATTTTTAATTTTCGCTATTTTGTTTTTTATTTGTCTTTTTTGCGTAGTGCCTTTTATACTTTCGAAAAGCAAGTCATATACTAAACAAGCAGAGGAACATTTTTCAAAGGAATATAAAAGAAGAACAGAACAAGAGAAGGCATTCAACGAAGCGGCAAAAGCACTTGGAGTAAATAATGTATCACCAAATAATATAAACACAGTACCAAAAGAAAAAAATGCAAGTGTTGTAGGTAGAGCGGTTGCAGGCGGTATTATCGCAGGCGGAGCAGGTGCTGTTGTCGGCGCTATTAGTGCTCTTGATAAAAATCAAAAGAATAATTCATCTAAATAATGCGATTATTGTTTAATACGGAGCGGCTCACAATGACCGCTCCTATTATTTTCGATTCTATTCTGTTTCAATAGGGTATACCCTAACGCAATAAAAAATCTGACGTGTTTTATGTGTCACATAACTTATTTTGTTATTTTTGAAATATTTCAAAATATTCACATACCCTATTGACATACTTTTGGATTTGTGGTATAATAATATCAGGAAAACAAAAGGAGAGTTTGAAAATGAGAGTTGCTTATATCAGATGTTCAACAATCGAACAAAACGAGGCGCGTCAGTTGAAAATGATGGAAGAACAAAAGGCGGAAAAGATGTTTATTGACAAGGCAAGCGGAAAGAATACAGACCGCGCCGCGTTCAAAGAAATGATGTCTTTTGTGCGTTCGGGTGATATGGTTATCGTTGAAAGCATTTCACGAATTGCAAGAAACACGCGCGACTTGTTATCAATCGTTTCAGAGTTGACGGAAAAGGGTGTTGAGTTTATAAGTCTGAAAGAAAACATCGACACCACAACACCGCAAGGTAGATTTATGCTGACAGTATTTGCCGCACTTGCAGAATTGGAAAGAGAGAACATTTTAGAAAGACAACGAGAGGGAATCGAAATAGCAAAGAGCGAGGGCAAATACAAAGGGCGCAAACCCGTTGAGTTTGATGAAGAGAAATTCAAAACACTTTGTAACAAATGGCGGAGCGGAGAAATAACAGCAACCGCCGCAATGAATGAAATCGGTTTAAAACCTAATACATTCTATCGCAGAGTAAAGGAATTGGGGTTGTAAACACAACCCCGAAACAAATCAGAATAAAGCGGGAAACCGTTTTTATAAGTTCCACATTTTCAAAATCCACATTTTTGCTTTTGGAGAAAATGAAAAAAATCAGAATCCACATAAAATTCCAAAAACCACGCAAAAATCCACTCAAAACGCAAAGAAAAAGGATAGAGCGTCAATCACTCTATCCCATTCAAAACATTAGTATTTATGCGCTTTTGGAACAATTAGAAGTATCTCTTGAGTAAGCCTTCTAAACCTTTACCGTGGCGAGCTTCGTCTCTTGCCATTTCGTGAACTGTGTCGTGGATTGCATCGAGACCGTTTTTCTTTGCGCAGGAGGCAAGGTCGAATTTGCCCTGAGTTGCGCCATATTCACAGTCAACTCTCCACTTTAAGTTGTCCTTTGTGGTAGCTTTCATATTCGGTTCAAGGTCCTCGCCGAGAAGTTCTGCAAACTTAGCGGCATGCTCTGCCTCTTCGTAAGCTGCCTTTTCCCAGTAGAGACCTACTTCGGGATATCCTTCACGGTGAGCAATTCTTGCCATACAGAGGTACATTCCAACTTCTGCACATTCGCCGTTGAAGTTAGCCATAAGCTGTTCAAAGATATATTTCTTATCTTCTTCGCTTATATCGGGGTTATTCTTTACGGTCTTACCGTACACACCGTATTCGTGTTCTGCAGCAAGAGCAGCACCCTCCTGCATCTCCTTGAATTTTTCTGCGGGCACCTTACATACGGGGCACTTTTCGGGAGCAGCATCTCCCTCGTGAACATAACCGCAAACTGAACATACAAATTTTTTCATACCAAATTCCTCCATTTTATAAATATAATTTTTAATTATTTACAATTCTTGCACAAACCGAAGAAGAAAAGTCTGTGACTTGTGTGTTCAAAACCTTCCGGAAGATTTTCGCTTATTACCGCCTCAGGCAAGGAAAAGAACATATCATATACCCTGTCACAGCCGCTGCAAACAAAATGCTGATGATCGGATGTGTCTGCATCAAAGTGAGTTTTGCCTCCGGTATCAAGTCTTATTACCTTTCCCATATCCACAAGTCTGTTGCAATTACGGTATACCGTAGCCAGGCTCAGGTTGGGAAGAAGGCTCTTAAGGTCCTGATGGATTTCCTCGGCAGTGGGATGTGCTGTGGTGTTTCTGAGATAATCCAGAATGCACTCACGCTGTCGTGAAAAGTTCATAAACTGCCTCCTTCAAAACGAAAATGATAATGATTATTATTTTCAAATGTATTATACACAACGCGATTCTGTTTGTCAATACTTTTTTAAAAAAATTTCCCAAAATCCTTGAAATTTCACAATATTTGATATATACTATATCCTGTCTAGTTATATAATAATGTAAAAAATCGAAAGGTGGTATACGATGCTGTTAAAAAGAGTGTATCTGTGGTTAATAACGGTATGGAAATACCTGGTAGCCGCCTATGATGACAGTATTCCGGGAAAGGTTATCTCAAAGCTTTCCGGATTTTTTGAAAAAAAGCTCAAAACATCGGTAATATTTACTTATTTTCGTGAGCGGTTTTTTGATATGTCTGTTGTCAAACATAGCATTGCAGCAAAATTGATTTTTCTTCCGCTTTCCTTGCTTCGCGATTTTTATAACCGCTATGGCAAAAAAGCAGTACATTTTATAAAAGAAAGTAAAATTGCAGGTTTTGTCTCTCAGCTTCCTGCTATTTCTTCAAGGCGTCTTGGGTTGTTCCTGTTTTTTATGGGATTGGGTATTCTTGCCGGCTCACCGATAACCGGCGGATTTTTAACTGCAGAAATCTTCTTTTCTGCAGGGTTTATCGTTCTTGGAGCTGTTCTTTTGCCTATTAAGGAATCTTTTTTCAATGTATTTATGTCATCATTTATCGGCAAGATAATATCTGCCTTCATGCTTGATATACATATAGAGAAGAAAAATCCGGTGGAAAGCTTCTTCAAACCTGCCTTCATTATTCCGATTGCACTTATTATGGGATTTTTGTTTGGAATCTCCAATGTCACATATATGCTGGTTATTCTTGCAGGTCTTGTAGTTGCGGCACTCGTTTTATACAAAACGGTTATTGGCATTTTCCTGTTGGTTCTGTCCGCACCCATACTTCCGACTATGGCAGTTGCGGCACTTACATGCCTTTGCATTTTGTCCTATGTGCTTCACCTGGCATTTGACGATAACACCTCATATAAGATGACTTCCTATTCTTCCGTGATAGCTGCATTTCTTATTCTTGTAGGTATAACAAGCTTTACGGGAATTTTTCCCGGAAGTTCCATTCCTGCTTTCCTTATATATGTAATATTTACTCTTGCTTTCCCTGTAATCACAAACACAATAAAAACCGAAAAGCAGTGGAAAGCCCTTGTAGCCACCTTTGCACTTTCGGCATTTCTTGTTGCACTGTACGGTGTTATTCAGAACTTTACTCAGCTTGGAACAAATCAGAGTTGGGTTGACGGAAATATGTTTGAAAATATCAAAACCCGTGTTTTCTCCACACTCGCTAACCCCAATGTTCTTGGTCAGTTCCTCATACTTTCCATACCCATTACTGTTGCCTGTGCTATTTATAACAGCAACATCAAATCAAGAATTCTATATGCGGTAGTTATTCTCGTTATGGTACTCTGTCTGTGGTTCACATGGTCACGAGCTGCCTGGGTGGGCGTAGCTATGGCAATAGTTATTATGCTTTCCAAGAAGGACAAGCGTTTTATGGGGCTGTGCATTGCAGCTGTCCTGCTTATGCTCATTCTTCTTCCCCAAAGTATCATATCACGACTTACAAGTATCGGTAACACAAGCGACACCTCCACTGCATACCGTGTATCAGTGTGGATCGGATCTCTTGGTGTTGTACGCAAGTTCTTCCTGACCGGTGTCGGTCTTGGTGCAGATGCCTTTGGTGCCGCATATACCGACTTTGCACTGGGCGGTGCGGATTTTGCCCAGCATGCCCACAACTTCTATCTGCAGTTGATTTGCGATATGGGTATAGGCGGACTTATCCTCTTTATATTTATGATTCTTATTGCATACAAATGCATTTCCAATCTTGGAAAAGGGAACAATCTTACCAATCTTGTTGCCTACGGTTGTGCAGGATCTCTTGTGGGATATATGTTCCAGGCATTTGCGGAAACCATGTGGTACAACTACCGTATGCTTCTTGTATTCTGGATATTCCTTGCCTTTATTCAGGTAGCCTCGGGATTTACTTCCTCCGGGGAAGGAGTTGACTGCGTTGATTAAAGTAATGCATGTTCTCACCGATACAAACATAGGCGGTGCCGGAATATGGCTTATAAACTTTCTGGAAAATTATAACAGAAAAGAATTTGACATCGTAGCAGTACTTGCAAAAAACGCGGCGATATTACCAAGAATAAAAGAACTCGGTGTAAAAACCATTGAACTGGATGGTGTAGGCGATATTTCCTTCTCTCTCCCCTCGGTGAAATCATTTGTAAATATAATGAAAAAGGAGAAACCTGCCATAATTCATACTCATGCCAGTCTTTCGGCAAGGATAGCTGCAAAGCTGTGCAGAATTCCCGTGGTTCATACCCGTCACTGTATCGAAGGGAAAAAATCATTTCCCGTTAATATGGTGTACAGCTTTATAAACAGAACACTAAGTGCTCATGTCACCGGAGTTTCCAAGGCGGTCTGTGACAATCTTCTTGCGGACGGAATTCCCCAAAGCAGAGTTTCCCTTATTTACAACGGAATTACTCCCCTGAGAGATTTCTCCCCTGAGGAAAGAATAGCTGCCAGAAAAAAATATTCAATTCCGGAAGATGCCCTTGTAGTAGGACTTGTGGCAAGACTTGAGCAAGTCAAAAATCCGATGCTCTTTGTTGAGACGGCAAAGCTCACAGTCAAGAAAATACCAAATGTATTTTTTGTTCTGTGCGGAGACGGAAGTCTCAGGGACAAAGTAACCGAAGCAATACACCCCATAAAAGACAAGGTTCTTATGACAGGGTATACAAAAGATGTAGAAACCATTTACAATACAATGGATATATTTACCCTGACATCAGACAGTGAGGCGCTCAGCATTGCAATTATTGAAGCGCTTTCTGCAGGAGCGGCAGTAATTACAACCCGTTCCGGCGGACCTACGGAAATCATAGAAAACGGCGAAAACGGTCTTACGGTACCGTGCAACGACAAGGAAGCCCTGTCCGATGCCATTGTACAGCTTGCCCAAAGCCCCGAAAAAAGAAAGGCTTTCATCCAAAAGGGCAAAAAGCTGGCAACGGAAAAATTCAGCGCACTCAAAATGGCAGAAGCCATTGAAAATATATACACAAACCTGACCTCCCATTAAAGAAAGGAAGATTGTTATGAAAAAAAGAAAGCTAAATGCAATAGACATTGGTGTAATCGTGATTGTTGCAATAGTAATAATAGCTGCTGCAATATTGCTTTTACCCAAAAAAGCCGCAGATCCCATACCGGTGGAGGCTGAAAAAATAGAACCCCAGACCGTAGTTCTGGAAGTTAAAGAAAAAACAGCCGGCTTTTGCGAAGCCATCAAAAAGGGTGATACGGTAAAGGATCCTGCAAATATGAAGGAAATCGGCAAAATCGTATCCATAGATCAGGTTCCCTCCACTGCATACACCGTGTCTCCTGCAGATGCATCCTTTGTAGTGGCAACCGTTCCGGACAGATATGATCTGTATATTACAGTTAAGCTTACCGGAGTCAGAGAAACAAAGCGTATCGGAAACGGCCTTGCAATCCGCGGCAAAAAATATATGTGTCAGGGATACATAGTTGATGTAATTAAAGGAAAGGGGAATACCAAATGAAAATTTTAGACGAAAAGGGCAGAATTTTTACCCGTATCAATGTGATTGATTTTCTTATTGTTCTTTTGATAATAGGAGTATTTCTTACTTTTTATACAAAAAGCCTGATTGCACCGCCTGTAGATCCCACAGCTATTGAGAAAACAGAATCCGAAGATTGGGTTCCCGTTAATATAACCTACACTCTCAAGATACGTTCTGTCCGCACACCCACAATTGACTCTCTTAATGAAAGCATCGGAAAACAGCTTCTTTCTGCTTCTTCCGGAAGCAAAATCGGAAAACTTAAATCCGTAGAAGTCAGCGATGCTACCGACTTTACAGTTAAAAACGACGGTTCCTATGCTGTGTCAGTTATACCCGACAAGTACGATGCTTTACTTACTGTAACCGTTGCCGGAAACGAAAATGATGACTATATACTAAGTAAAGACGATTATCCCTTTGTGTTGGGTGATACTATGGCAATATGCACAGACACAATGCAGACATCAGGAGAAATCGTTGATATAACAACACAAAAGAGAGTTACAAAAAAAGCCAAAACGAAAGCGGAAAAATAATATGGATGATGCAAAAATACAAAGAATAAATATACTTTCACAAAAAGAACGAAATGGTGAAGTTCTCACCCCCGAGGAAAAGGAAGAGCAGGCAGTACTCAGGCGTGAGTACATTGATGCCGTTAAAAGAAACCTTCGTTCTCAACTGTCCGGTATAAAAAAGCAGTAAACCGGTAAATTTTGCAATCCCAAGGAGGACACTATGAATTCACAAATTGCAGAAATGAGAGTCAAAATTACAGATGAGCTCTCAAAAGCCTGCGATATGCAGCAATTAGAAAATATAAGAGTTGCATATCTTGGCAAAAAAGGTCTTATAACCGACCTTTTGAAAGATATGAAAAGTCTTTCAAACGAAGAAAAGAAAACCTTCGGTCAGGAGGTAAATGCCCTTAAGACCGAAGCCACAGAAAAAATTGCAGAAAAAGCAAAAGAGCTGAAAGATGCCGAAATTCAGAAAGAACTCAATTCTATGCCTGAATTTGACCTTTCCATTCCTACAAACATGGAGAGAGGCTCCTATCACCCCATAACTCTTGTGCAGAGAGAATGTGAAAGAATCTTTAAGACCATGGGCTTCAATGTGGAAAACTACAGCGAAATTGTGACAGACTACGAATGCTTTGAGGCACTAAACATCCCCAAGCACCATCCTGCAAGAGATATGCAGGATACCTACTATCTTGATAACGGTCAGCTTCTCAAAACACATACATCTGCCGCACAGAACGCTATATATAAAAAATACAGAGATGCCCTCATTAATGACGGTGTTCCCATAAAGGCTATCTTCCCCGGAAGATGCTTCCGAAACGAAGCTACAGATGCCTGCCACGAAAACACCTTCTTCCAGATGGAGGGTGTTATGGTTGACAAGGATATATCCATAACCAACCTCATTTACTTTATGAAAACAATGCTTTCCGAAGTGTTTAAAAAGGACATAAAGGTAAGACTCCGCCCCGGCTTTTTCCCCTTTGTGCAACCCGGCTTTGAGCTTGACATAAGCTGTCTTATCTGTGACGGCGAAGGCTGTCCCTCCTGCAAGCACAGCGGATGGCTTGAGCTTTGCCCCTGCGGTATGATTCATCCCGAAGTGCTCAGGGCAGGCGGAATTGACCCCGAAGAATACACCGGCTTTGCATTCGGTCTTGGTCTTACAAGACTTGCGATGATGAAGTACGGCATCAAGGATATACGAGACTTAAACAGCGGAAGCCTCAAGGTGCTTTCTCAGTTTACAGACGACGAGTAAGAAAGGAGGAGCAAAAATGTTTTTATCAATGAATTGGATTTCCGACTTTGTAGACCTTTCCGGTCTTGACAAGACAAAGCTCATAAGTCAGTTTTCTCTTTCTGCCGCAGAAGTGGAAAATGAGATTTTCTACAAGGGCAGTGACATATCCGGCATAGTAGTTGCCGAAATCAAATCCGTGGAAGACCACCCCGAATCAAAGAAGCTCCACCTTCTTAAAGTGGATGCCGGAGACGGAAAGCTTACCGATGTTGTGTGCGGTGCTCCCAATGTGAGAGTAGGTATGAAAACCGCCTTTGCAAAAGTAGGCGCAAAAATCGGAGATATTACCATATCTCCCAGACCTCTTGCAGGATATGACTCCTTCGGTATGTGCTGCTCCGAAAAGGAAATAGGTATCAGCGACGATAACTCCGGTATTATGGATATAACCGAGGATGCAGCCTGCGGAACAGACATCAAGGATGTATACGAAATAGACGATATTATATTTGAAGTTGACAACAAATCCCTTACAAACCGCCCCGACCTTTGGGGACACTACGGTATTGCAAGAGAATTTGCAACTCTTGCCAAGAGACCGCTCAAGCCCCTTGAGTGTGTGGATCTTGCGGCATACGCATCTCTTCCCAAGGTGGATATGAAGATAGAAGACAGCCTCTGCCAGAGATACTCCTGCCTGCAGGTTGACAACATCACAAAGACAGTAAGTCCCGTAAATATGAGAATACGTCTTTTCTACTGCGGTATGAGAGGCATCAATCTCCTTGCTGACCTTACCAACTACCTTATGCTGGAAATGGGACAGCCTATGCATGCCTTTGACTCCCGTAAGGTTGAGAGCATACGCATCAAACGTTTTGACAAGCCCTTCACCTTCCGCACACTGGACGGTGTTGACCGCAATATTGACGAAAATACCCTTATGATTTGCAACGGTAACACTCCCGTGGCAATAGCAGGTATTATGGGCGGTCTTGACTCAGAAATTGTGGAAGACACCACAACTCTCACACTGGAAAGTGCAACATTCGATGCCGTTTCCATAAGAAAATCCACAGTGAGACTTGCACACAGAACTGACGCTTCCATGAGATATGAAAAATGCCTTGATCCGGAAATGACAGTTCCTGCAATCGCAAGATTTGTAAAGCTTCTTTCCGATATAGATCCCGACATGAAGGTTGTATCTGCACTCACTGACGAATACGCATTTAAGTACGATACAATTTCCCTTGACTTTGACAAGAAATTTGTGGATAAGTACACAGGTATTGATATCCCCGCAGAAACAATAGTGGAAACCCTCACAAACTTAGGCTTTATTATCAAGGCTGACGGTGACAGCTTCAATGTAACTGTTCCAAGCTGGAGAGCTACCAAGGATGTTACTATGAAAGCTGATATAATCGAAGAAATAACAAGAATATACGGCTATGACAACTTTGATATTCACACCGTTGATGCTCCCCTCTATCCCGTAAGACCTGATATGGAAAAATCCGTTGAAGACAAGATAAAGGATATTCTTGTTAAACGTTATTCCCTCCACGAGCTCCACTCCTACATCTGGGCATACCACGATGAATTCAAGGCTCTGGGTATGGAAGTTGAGGATAATGTAAAGATTGCAAATTCCGTAAACCCCAATATAGAAACCATCCGCCGCTCCATCGTTCCCACACAACTTTGTCAGGTTAAGTACAATGCAGGTTACTCAAGTGACTTCGGTGTGTTTGAAGCAGGAAGAACTGTAGATGGCCTTAAAGAAGACGGTCTTTGCAAGGAAAACAAAAAGCTTGCTGTTACTCTCTTTAGCAAAACAAAGAGCACAGAAGCTCTTTACAGAGAGCTCTACACTATGCTCTCCGTAATTGCCGATGACATCAAGCACGAAGCCTTAACTGCGGTTTCCAAAGAGGCAACAAAATCCTATCAGCACATAAAGAATCTCAACTCTCTTATCTGTGCCGGTGTGGAGATAGGCGAAATCGGCGTAGTTCACCCCGTGGTTTCCAAGAACATCGACAAGAAAGCGGCAATCGTGTATGCGGAAATTGATGTTGAAGCGTTCTCAGCAGTAGAAAATAAGAGCATTGCATATGCTGAACCTTCAAGATTCCCCGAAATGGAAATTGACCTTTCCTTTGTATCTGACAAGTTCAGTCCCATAGCACAAGCTATTGAAGCACAGAAATGCGAACTTATAAAGAATATCAGTGTAACCGATATCTATGAGGATGAAAGCGGAAAATCAATAACCACAAGACTTACATTCTCCCATCCTGAGAAAACTCTCACAAGAGAGGAAGTAACTGAGGTTACAGACAAGATTATAGCAGATCTTGCAAAGATAAACATAAGTCTTAAACAATAAAACCGATTTGCGGGGCGATTATTTAGTCGCCCTGCTGTCTTTGTCTTTTAAAGGAGGAATACCTTATGCCAAACATCTGGCACGAAATCAGCCCAAAGCGAATCTCAAAAGAAAAATTTATGGCAGTAATCGAAATCCCCAAAGGATGCAAGAATAAATACGAAATGGATAAAGATACAGGTCTTCTGCGACTTGACCGTGTTTTGTACACATCCACACACTACCCTGCAAACTACGGCTTTATCCCCCGCACCTATGCCGAGGACAATGACCCTCTTGATGTGTTGGTGCTCTGTCAGGAAACCATAGTTCCCATGACTCTTGTGGAGTGCTTCCCCATCGGTGCTCTAAAAATGACCGACAACGACGAGGTTGACGAGAAGATAATTGCAGTACCCGTAAATGATCCTGCATATTGCTCATACACTGATATCTCACAGCTTCCCACACACATCTTTGATGAAATCTCTCACTTCTTCAAGGTCTACAAATCCCTTGAAAACAAAGAAACCGTCGTAAGTGAGACGGTTTCGGTAGACGAATCAAAAGCTATTATAGAGAAAAGTATTGCAAGATATAAGGAAGCGTTTTGCTGAGAAATAGCTAAAAAATCCCCGCAGCCATTTGCGGGGATTTTTTTATGATGTAATTTTATTTTGTAATAATAACCTGCTGTGTCTCCTGTACCCATTCAACATTTGCACCGAGATTTTCAGCAACAAATCTTAGTGGCAGGTAAGTCCTGCTGTTTTCAGCAAAAGCGGGACTGTCAAGAGATACCTTCTTACCGTTTACAAGTGCTGTATCACTTCCAAGGGTAATGATTATTTCGATATCATCCTTCTTTATTATAACCTTGTCAGGTTCAGTTTCTTTCCAGATTACCTCTGCACCGAGAGCCTCTGCAACAAATCTTATGGGAAGCATCGTTCTCTGATTTACAACCTTGGGTTCAACATCATTTTCAAGTGTTTCACCAAATACAATAGCTTCCTTTTTACCAAGAGTAAGGATAATTTTGGCATCCTCATCTGCTATCCATTTAGCATAAAGAGTTATCTTTTTAGTAATGGAACTGTTGAAGTTAAACTTGTTTGTGCAATCCTTATCTGTATACCATCCGTCAAATGTGTAACCATCCTTAACCGGATCCTTGGGTTTAGAAATGCTTTCACCACTTGTAACAGTTTTGTTGCTAACCTTGCTTCCGCCGTTTGTATTGAATTTTACGGTGTATGAAGGGATGGAGGCACCACCGGAGGAAATTGTTTTTTCTGTAACAGTAACAACAACACTTGCAGAATATGCACCATCATCTGTAACAACATTTATTTGAGCTGTTCCTTCGGCTTTAGCACTCAAAACACAGGCATTGCCTTTCTGTTCTATAGAAATAACTTCATCATTTGTTGTGTACCACTTGACATTCTTGTTTGTAGCATTATCAGGTTTAACAATCGCATTTATTTCCTTTACCTGACCAACAGACATTTCTGTAAGAATCTCTGTAATTTCTACGCTATTAACACCTATAATATCATCACCTATTATTACTGTTAATGAATCCTCTTCACCACCGTCATAAGGAATAGCAGTAATCGTAATTCTACCATTTTTCAAAGCTGTCACATTACCATCAGCATCAACCGTTGCAATCCTTGTATCGCTGCTGAGCCAGTTAACCGATTTATTAACGGCAGACTCATTTTCAAAAGTGTACTCGATAGCCTTGGTTTCGCCAATATCCATATTTATTGTTTCGTCGGCAAAAATGATTTTCTTTGTTCTTTAAGGAGATATTAAAATATTAGATGTATTATTGTCCAATATCCATTCATCTCCATCCAGTTT
>JAZQBI010000136.1:0-2861 GCA_045545635.1 Clostridia bacterium
GGGAACAACTGCAGGTTCCCCCTGCGTATAATTGCGGGGGGTGTGGGGGTACGCAGTATCCCCACATAAAAATTTCTTCATTCAAACATTTCCCTCACACTGGGGCAATTTTTTGTAAGCTTTTTTATACTCACATCTTCAACCTTGTTGTTTGCCGCAGCAAGGTGTTTTTCGGAAACGGTGAGAGCTTTCTTAATCTTTTGCAGTTGTTCAATGGTTTTGTCTATTCCGTTTATGGCATCGGCAAATCTTTCCGATGCGTCTTTGAAGTTTTTGGTAAAGCCTGCCTTGAATGTGGCAAGGTTCTCTTCAAAATTCATAATGTCAAGCTGTTGATTTTTTACAATCTCCAGTTCCCTTTTGTAGGTAAGGGTGCTTAGTGCCGCATTTCGCAAGAGGCTTATTATGGGTATAAAGAACTGGGGACGGATTACATACATTTTTGGATATTTGTAGGACACATCCACAATTCCCGAATTGTAGTAGTCATTGTCTGCCTCAAGCATAGACACAAGGACGGCATACTCACACTTTTTTTCGTTTCTGTCCTTGTCAAGCTCTTTAAAAAAGTCCTCGTTTTTGTGCTTGGTTTTGGTTTCGTCCGCCTCATTTTTCATCTCAAACATAATGGATATAAATTCTGTGCCGTCGGGAGATGCTTCACGAAAGATAAAGTCACCTTTACTTCCGGAAGAGGCATCGTTGTCCTTTTCAAAATAGGCATTGGGAAATGCTGTCATCCGAAGGGAGTTAAACTGATTGAGACAGTGCTGTTCAAGACTTTCGCCAATCATCTTGGTGGACTGACGGGCTTTGAAATCCTTGTAGTATTCTATTTCCTCGTCTTTTAATTTAAGCTTTGCATCATATTGCTCTTTTATGGATTGCTCCTCTAATTTGTGACGGGCATCTGCACTTTGAAGTTTGCTTTCCAGTTCGATAATTAGAGCCTGCTTTTCCATAAGCTCCTTTTCCTTGCCGCTTACCGCCTCTGTTACCGCAAGCTTTTTTTCCGTTTCCGTGGCGGCAAGCTTTGCCGTAATTTCGGTAAGTTCGCTGTCTTTTTTTGCAAGGAGGGCTTCCTTTTGGGAAAGAAGCTTTTCGTTTTCCTTTTCGCTTTCCAGACGCATCAGTTTTATGTCATTTTCCTTTTTTTCTATGAGTTCTTTTTCTCTGCGGGACAGCTCTTTTTCAAATTCTATGTCACGAATCTGACCGGCTATCTTTTCGTAGCCGGATTCGTCAACCTGAAAAAATTTTCCGCAGTTGGGACATTTGATTTCCATAATACATACTTCCTTTTATCTGGCACTTTTAAAAAGATTGTTTTCTAAATTATACACGAAAAATCTGTGAGATGCAACAAAAGTTCGTATCTTGTATAAAAAAGCACCTGAAACAAAATGCAAAACAAATTTGTCTCGGGTTCCTAAGGACAGTTGATAGGAACACGAGCATTGCGAGGTAAGAAGATGAGGGAAACTCAGTAAAATGGGTTTTCCTCTTTTCTTTTTGTCCGCACATTCGTCAAAGTATATGCCTTCTGATAAAATGAAGATACCAAATTTAAAGGAGGCGTTTACGCTATGAAAGAAAAATTTATTGAAAACGGAATTGAGTACGTAAGAAACGGCGATTACTACATTCCAAACCTGAAAGCACCTGAAGGAACTTACAACATCGGCAAGTATGGTAGGTTGTACTCGATATTTATTAAAGAAAGTCGACCTGCTTTCTACTCAATGAAAATGCTCAACGGAACTTGGCTTGCATATCTTGAAGAAATTGACACCTCTGCAAAAGAAATGATTGATAAACTTGTCAAAGATATGGCAATAAAGCAAGGCATCACCGAAGAACTAAAAGCAAAAGACCAAATGGCATGGGTTGGTGCTATGAACAACATAAGACATTCTGCAGAAGAATTTGTGTTGCGAGATTTTGTCTATTCGATGGAGGTGCGAAAATGAGCTTTCTTGATGAATTATATTATGGTAATATCAATCCAAATGAAAATCGAAAAAGAAGACCTCTTCCTTATGAAAAAGCTGTAAGAACCTTTTCTGATATTGAAAGTAAACTGTCAAAGGAATTAAACGGTGAAAACTTAAAGCTCTTTAATGAGCTTGTAAATGTAAGCGATGAAATAAGTGCTACAAGCGGTGTCGAGAATTTCAAAATAGGATTCAGACTTGGTGTTATGATGATGTGCGATAGCTTGTCTTCTGACAACAGCATCATTCTGAAAGATTAAATTATTACGGAGGTATTTTATAGTGAAGAAATCAATCATATCCATCATATCAATCGTATCAGTTTTAATAACTTCTTTTTCTGTAAGCGCTGCAGAGGTGCCGAGAGAGTCAGCACCCTGCAACGCCACAAACGAAGCAATCATTTTTGTTGAAAATTGCATCGGTGATATTTTAACCGAAGTGCAGAACGGGTTGGGATATGCCGATGCAAGAGCGAAATCAAACCGCATATTCTTTAATGCTTGGCTTAATGGTCAGACGAATGGTTATAGCTACGGTGAACTTGTTGACATAGCCAACTGTGCAATATGGCAATATAGGGATATGTATTTACGACCTGATTTTTATACAAATAATCTTGAAAAAGTCAGAGTTATCATTGATCCCGTAATTGAAGATTATAAATCTGGTCAAATCTCTTATGCAGAAGCCGAATTCAATGGACGAAATATGATTTATCAATCAGTAAAACCTGACTTCAATCCCGATATCGAATATATGAAAGATCCTCTTTCAAGAGATATTCCGTCAGTTGATAATAGCTTGTTTATACTTGCAAGAAAGCTACTATTGTCATAACAAACAATACCCTTGTCACAAAATGTG
>JAZQBI010000137.1:0-2847 GCA_045545635.1 Clostridia bacterium
ACAGCGGTCAGGAATTTGACATTGTAATAAAGGGCAGAATGAAGGCAATTATCGGCGATAATGAAGAAATATTAAATGAGGGTGACTCCATTTATTACAACAGTACAACTCCTCATGCTCTTGTTGCCCTTGACGGTGAAAGCGTGGAAATCTACGCTATGGTAATGCACGGTGACGAAAAGGCAGAGTCCAAGTTTGATATGACAAGACAGACTGCCCGTGAAGATCAGCCTCAGACTGCAGTGTATAAGAAGTTTGTAATAACCGAAAAGGACGAAAAGAGAAGACTCAGATCAATCTCATTCAAAAATGAAGATAAATTCAATTTTGCCTTTGACTGTGTTGATGCACTTGCGGCAAAGTGTCCTGACAAGGTGGCTATGATTCACGTGTCAAATGACAAGACAGAACGCAAGTTTACTTTTGCCGATCTCAAGAAGTATTCAAATATGACGGCAAACTACTTTGAAAGTCTTGGTATCGGCAAGGGAGATATCGTAATGCTTGTGCTCAAGCGTCATTATGAATTCTGGTTTTCAATCCTTGCACTCCACAAAATCGGAGCAATAGCAATTCCTGCAACCAATCTTCTTGTTGAGCATGATTTTGAATACAGATTCAATGCGGCAAAGGTAAAGGCAATAGTCTGCACAGGAGACGGTGATACTGCTCATCAGGCAGATCTTGCGGCAGTAAGATGCCCAACAGTGAAAGTCAAAATTATGAGCCACGGCACAAGAGAAGGATGGCATAGCCTTGATGATGAAATGTACAGCTTCTCCGATGTATATGAACGCAAGGCAGATTCTGCATGCGGCAACGATTATCTGCTTATGCTCTTCAGCTCCGGTACTACTGGATATCCCAAGATAGTTGCCCATAACCACAAATATCCTCTGGGACACTTTATTACTGCAAAATACTGGCACAATGTAAATCCCGACGGAGTACACTTTACCATTTCCGATACCGGATGGGGTAAGGCTCTCTGGGGCAAACTGTACGGTCAGTGGCTTTGCGAAGCGGCAGTGTTTGTGTACGACTTTGAAAAGTTTGCGGCAGAAGATATTCTCCCAATGTTCAAAAAGTACAATATCACAACCTTCTGTGCACCTCCCACAATGTACAGATTCTTTATAAAAGAGGATTTGTCAAAATATGATTTGTCCTCCATTGAGTATTCCACCACAGCAGGAGAGGCTCTCAATCCCGAAGTGTTTGAAAGATGGAAAGAAGCGACAGGACTTAACCTTATGGAGGGCTTCGGTCAGACGGAAACCACACTTACCGTCGGAACACTCCGCGGTATGAAGCCAAAGCCGGGCTCTATGGGTAAACCCAGTCCTATGTACGATATAGACATAGTAAATGACAAGGGCGAAAGCCTCGGCATTGGTGAAACCGGTGAGATAGTTGTACGCACAGATAAGGGAAATCCCTGCGGACTCTTTGGCGAATACTATCTGGATGCAGAAAGCACAAACAAGGCTTGGCACGACGATATGTACCATACAGGTGACCTTGCGTGGAAGGATGAGGAAGGCTACTTCTGGTATGTAGGCAGAATAGACGATGTAATCAAATCATCCGGATACCGCATAGGACCCTTCGAAATAGAAAACGTTATTATGGAGCTTCCCTATGTTCTGGAATGTGCCATAACTGCAGTTCCCGATGAAATCCGTGGTCAGGTAGTCAAAGCTACAATTGTTCTTGTAAAGGGCAAGGAAAAGAGTGACGAACTCAAAAAAGAAATTCAGAACTATGTAAAGACACACACGGCTCCCTACAAGTACCCGAGAATTGTGGACTTTGTGGATGAACTTCCAAAGACCATCAGCGGTAAGATAAGAAGAGTAGAGATAAGAAATAACGATAAGAACTGAATAAATAAAAGGACAATTTCGTGGTGTGAGCGAAATTGTCCTTTTATTTTAAAGAGACATTCTCTTGTTTTTAAATAATTACATTAATTTTTCAAGTCTCTTGTTTATTTCCTTAAGGAAGTCCTCGGTATTTACCTTTGTCTTCTTTTCCAGTGTAGACATAATGTAAAGGTCACCTGTCATTACACCTTCCTCAATAGTCTGTATTGTAGCTTTTTCGATGTTTTCTGCAAAGGCTACAAGTTCGGGGAGATTATCAAGTTCGCCTCTCTTTTTTAATGCTCCTGACCATGCAAAGATTGTTGCCACGGAGTTTGTGGAGGTTTCCTTGCCCTCAAGGTGCTTGTAGTAGTGTCTCTGTACAGTACCGTGAGCCGCTTCGTATTCATATACTCCGTCGGGAGATACCAGAACACTTGTCATCATTGCAAGGCTTCCGTATGCGGTGGCAATCATATCGCTCATCACATCACCGTCATAGTTCTTGCATGCCCATATGTATCCGCCCTCGGAACGGATAACTCTGGCAACTGCATCGTCAATGAGTGTATAGAAGTATTCTATACCAAGTGACTCAAACTTTTCCTTGTACTCACTGTCGTATATTTCCTGGAAAATATCCTTGAAGGTGTGGTCATACTTTTTGCTTATAGTGTCCTTTGTGGCAAACCACAAATCCTGCTTGGTATCAAGGGCAAAGTTAAAGCAGCTTCTTGCAAAGCTTGCAATGGAAGTTTCCTTGTTGTGCATACCCTGAATTATACCGTCAGAATCGGAAAAATCATAGATGATTTCGTTTTTGGTGTTTCCGTCCTTGTCGGTCACTGTAAGATATGCCTTGGAATCCTTTTCCACAACCATTTCCGTGTTCTTGTACACGTCGCCGTATGCGTGACGTGCAATGGTGATGGGCTTTGTCCAGGTGGGGATATATGGGGTTATACCCTTAACAATAATCGGT
>JAZQBI010000138.1:0-7363 GCA_045545635.1 Clostridia bacterium
TTATCAAGGGCATCTTTGATTGCCGTTTCAGACCATGCTTCATCCTTAAAACAAGATTTTTCTATATGAAAAATTCCTGACGAAAGCTCCGACATTCCGCTGATTTCTTTTATAGTAAACATAAAAGCCTCTCTATTGCACTTTTAATTTCCTGTGCGCACTCATCGTATACATCCTGATCCATACCATATGGATCTGCTATATCCGAATCAAGTCCATATGCTTTTTCTTTCAGTGTAAACACTTTGTTCTTGTGTTTTGGAAACGCATTTTTTACTGCGAATTTGTGAGAAGACGTCATTGTAAGAACCAGTTCGCAGCTTTCAATATCATTAACATTCAAAGCATGCGAAATATGGGAAAAATCATTTATGCCGATTTTGTTTAATGCAACCGATGATTTCTTGGATAAAGGCTGAGGCATAAATACACTCATTCCGGCAGAAACGGAAAAATGTTCTTTGCCGGATTGTATGGATAAATAATTAAAAATTGCCTCTGCCATAGGACTTCTGCAGGTATTTCCTGTACAAACAAAAAGAATTTTCATTTTTATAACCTCGTAACATTGCCACCTGCTGCTTTAAACAGACGATTTTTAACTGCAATGCCTATATCATCATCTTCCTGAAACTCAACATATATCTTCGAAACACCATATTCGTCAAAAACCCTCAGATTGTAATAAAGTGAAGCAGCATATTCACTCATATTTTTTCCTGCTGACAAGACACATTTTGCATCGTCGTAATCGTTTTCCGTGTAAGTCAATACACCAACATTATTCTCTTTCTTACATCTGGACTCTATATATCCCGCAACAGCATTTTTCGTTCCAATTACAACCTCAACAGGGGCATTCGGAGAATAGTGTTTATACTTCATACCCGGTGATTTCGGCTTATCTGTCGATCCTAAAATTGCAGGATCATAGATGACATCACCTATCAGAGCAGACATCATCTTTTGAGTAACAGCTCCCGGTCGGAGAATTGTAGGAACATCATCCGATAAATCAATAACGGTAGATTCAAGACCAATTTCGGAATCATCACCGGAAAGAATATAATCTACGCGACCATCAAGATCGGATATCACATGTCTTGCAGCCGTGGGACTTGGACTTCCAGATAAATTTGCCGAAGGAGCGGCAATGAATTTTCCGCTTAATGAAATGAGTTTACGCGCTATCTCATTTGACGGGCAACGAACTGCAATGGTTTCAAGTCCGCCGGTAACCCTTATTGGTACTGCAGGCAATTTCGGCAGAATGATAGTCAATGGACCCGGCCAGAAGTTATCCATCAAAGCATATGCCTTTTCAGGAATTTCTGCAACCAAATTCTTTATATCAACAGGATTAGCAATATGGACAATTAAAGGATTGTCACTAGGTCTTCCTTTTGCTTTGTAAACCTTGTCTATGGCATCGATGTTGAATGCGTCACATCCGAGTCCATAAACAGTTTCTGTGGGAAAAGCCGCAATACCGCCATTGGCAATGCATTTTGCGACATCCTCTATTTTTTCTTGAGTAACAATTTTTGTCATTTCTGATCACTCACTTTTGAGTTTTTCGCTCTGATCTGTTGTTATAAGTGCATCAATAATCTCATCCAGATCGCCATTTAGTACAGCGTCTAGTCTGTGGAGAGTGAGACCGATTCTGTGGTCTGTGACACGCCCTTGGGGGTAATTGTATGTTCGGATTCTTTCGCTTCTGTCCCCGGTACCGACCTGACTTTTTCTTTCGGCACTGATAGCATCTGTTTGTTGCTGAATAAAAATATCGTAAACCCTTGAACGCAGAATCTTCATAGCTTTATCTTTATTTTTATGCTGGGATTTTTCATCCTGACACGAAACAACAACACCTGTGGGTATGTGTGTGATACGCACTGCAGAATCCGTAGTATTAACACACTGACCACCGGGACCTCCGGCACGAAAAACATCTATTCTGAGGTCATTCTGGTTAATCTCTACCTCTACCTCTTCAACTTCAGGTAGGACAGCGACAGTCACCGTTGATGTATGTATTCGACCGCCCGATTCTGTGGAAGGGATACGCTGAACACGGTGAACACCGCTTTCAAATTTCAACCGGCTGTATGCCTTGTCCCCTGTTATCGAAAATGATACTTCCTTGTAGCCGCCGATATCCGTAGGACTTTGCGAAAGCATCTCGACTTTCCAACGCTTGGTTTCTGCATACATGGAGTACATCCGAAGAAGATCCGAAGCAAAGAGTGCGGCTTCATCACCACCTGCTCCTCCTCTTATTTCAACAATAACATTCTTGTCATCATTAGGATCTTTGGGAAGAAGCAATACTTTAAGTTCTTCGCTGACTTTGTCAATTCCGAGATTACTTTCGTCAATTGACTGAAGCAGAAATTCTTTCTCATCCTTATCCAACTCTCCGTCGGAAAGCATTATGTTTGCCTCTTCAATATTCTCTTTTAAATTCTTATATTCTCTGTATTTGGCAACAATCGGAGAAATATCGCTGTGTTCTTTACAAAGCTTACGCCATTGCTCCTGATCTGAAATTATGTCAGGATCACTGATTTTAGTTTCTAGTTCTTTGAATCTATCCTCAATAAAAGAAAGTTTATCAAACATAGTACACCTCATTGTAAAATAGCTAAAATACACAAAAGTATTCTACCACAAATCCGAGAACAAATAAAGTCCTCAAAAAAAATGTTATACATATGTAACATTTTTCTTCAGTTAAAAACCTTGAAATTACCAAATTCAGAAAAAAGATGATTGATTCTGAGTTTTAATCCATGAAATTCATCTGAGCTGAGTGTCGGATCCTCTTGCAGGATATCCTTTGTTGCTTCGGAAGCAAGTTTGGCAATCGACGCATCCGTAAACAGATTTGCAATTTTAAGTTCCGGAACACCGTGTTGTCTCGTACCGAAAAACTCACCGCATCCTCTGAGACGCAAATCCTCCTCGGCAAGTTTAAATCCGTCACTTATTTTGCACATTATGCCAAGCCTCTCCCGAGCATCCTCTGTCGTTGAGTCAGACACCAAAATGCAAGATGATTTCCGGCTACCTCTGCCTACTCTGCCACGAAGCTGATGAAGCTGCGAAAGTCCAAATCTTTCGGCACTTTCAATTACCATAACAGAAGCATTCGGCACATCGACGCCCACTTCTATAACTGTAGTGGAAACAAGTATGGGAAACTCATTATTTCTGAATCTATTCATAATTTCATCTTTTTCAGCTGCAGACATTTTTCCGTGTAAAAAGCCTACCCTATCACACCCAAAATACTTACATAATCTGTCATAAGCTTTCTTGCCCGAAACAGCATCCATGTTTTCTGAGTCGTCAATAAGAGGACATACAACAAAACATTGATAACCCTTGTCAATCTCCTTTTCCAAAAAAGAGTTTATTCGTTCTCTGTAAGTACTGTTGACATAGAAAGTATCAACTTTTTTTCTTCCTGCAGGCATTGTTGCAATAACAGAGATATCAAGGTCTCCATATAAAACCAACGAAAGAGTTCGCGGAATTGGTGTTGCACTCATAACAAGAATATGAGGATGTTTATCTCCTTTTGAAAGTGCAGCTCGTTGTTTAACGCCAAATCTGTGCTGTTCATCTGTTATGCATAGTCCAAGATTGCGATATGTAACCTTCTCTTCCAAAAGAGCATGTGTTCCGATTATTATATCAACATTTCCGTCGGAAATTTCAGACAGTATATCCTTTTTGTTTTTTGTAGCACCGGTCAGCAGTGCTATACGCATATGACACAAGTCAAAAAACGAGGAAAAAGCATCATAATGCTGATTTGCAAGAATTTCAGTCGGTGCCATAAGAGCTACCTGATATCCATTCTGAACAGCAATATACGCAGCACAAGCGGCAACCGCAGTCTTTCCGCTTCCCACATCGCCCTGAACCAACCTGTTCATCGGCTTTCCGGATTTGAAATCCAAACAAATTTCATTTACAGTGCGTTTCTGGTCAGGAGTCAGCTCATATGGAATCATATCTGCAAAATCAATTCCGCATCTTATATCGGTAATTGCTATGTCACTTTTAATATTTTGAGTTACTCTCAGATTTTTTAGTGCAAGAGAAAGCATGAAAAGTTCTTCAAACGCAAGACGGTTTCTGGCTTTATTCAATGAATCAATGTCAGTTGGATTATGCATTTGCCTTACGGAAAAATCCAGATAAGCGAGCTTATATTTTTTTATTATTTTATCAGGAAGTGTATCAAAGAAAAACTCAACCATCTCCAGAGCTTTGTTTACGGATTTTCTTATATCGTTTTGCGAAAGCCCTGATGTTGAGGAGTATACGGGAAACAATTTTCCTGTAACCAAGGACTGACCTGCTGGTTCAATATCCTTAAGAATCATTTCGACAACACGAGAACTGTTTTGCACGGTCCCGTAAAAAATGTATGTCTCTCCTCGTACAATTTTTCGCTTATTAAATGGTGAGGAAAACCATTTTACGTCTATAATTCCCGTAGAATCTTCTGCACGTACTATGTAAAGAGACATGTTTTTTTTTATTTTTTTCTCAATTACCGTACTTCTTGCAATTGCTTTTATACAACAATTTTCATTTTCGGGTGCAGATGCAATACTGAAGAATTTGGTACGATCTTCATACCTTGACGGAAAATTATATATCAGATCCCAGATTGTCGAGATGCCAAGTTTTTTAAACAAAATACTTTTCTTATCGCCAATACCTTTTAAGGATTTAACCTCAGAATTAAGTACGGAAATATAGCTATTGAAGTCCATCTGCATCCCCCTCTCACTTAAAAAACAGGGGCACAGTAGATATACCGCACCCCATAAATTTTATTCAACAGATATAAAGTAGTAGTATACAGGCTGACCGCCAAAATGCATATAGACATCACAATCGTCAAATTTTTCTTCTATGATTGTTTTAAGGCTGTCAGCATCATCAGGATTTACATCTTCACCATAAAAAACGGTAATTACAGAGCTGTCTTCTGTAACCATGGTATTTAGCAGGGTATCAACAGATTCATCTACTGTTTTATTTACCGAAAAAATCTTGCCCTCAAGAATACCGAGAATGTCTCCGGGAGATATCTCCTTGTCATTCACAACAGTGTCACGAACAGCATATGTTACCTGTGCACTCTTCACTTCAGAAATAACGTCACACATCTCGTTAAAATTATCTTCGGGTTCGTTATCCTCATCAAAGACAAGAATGCTGCTCATAGCCTGAACAATGGTTGTTGTGGGTATTACCATTACATTTTTGAAAGACAGCTCACAAGCTTGCTGTGCTGCCATAATTATATTTTTGTTGTTAGGATAAATAAATACATTTTCTGCATTAACAGATTCTACAGCAGAAAGTATATCATCGGTACTGGGATTCATAGTTTGTCCGCCTTCAATTACTACATCCACACCGAGTTCTTTGAAGGTATCGGACAGTCCTTTTCCTGCAGCAACGCATACGAATCCGTATTTCTTTTCGGGTTCAATTTTTTCTTTTTTATCCGAAAGAGGTTCGACAGAAAGACCATTGTGCTGAAGTTTCATATTTTCAATTTTAATATTGCTGAGTTCGCCATACTTTAAAGCTTCTCCGAGAACAAAGTCGGGATTGTTTGTATGAATGTGAATCTTAATAATGTCCTCATCATCAACAATAACCATACTGTCCCCTTTGGGCTCAAGGGCAAGTTTCAACTTAAACGAATCAATTTTTTTGTCATTTTTATCAATAATACATTCTGTACAATATTTGAATTTGATATCTGCTTGCTCTGAGCCTGCAGCACTTGATTGAGGGATAACAGTATTTTTTTGCATCCTTGATACAGGAGATGCCCCTTTAAGTGCTTCCAGAGCACCCTTGCAGATATACATAAGTCCCTGACCGCCGGAATCGACTACACCGGCTTGCTTAAGCTGAGGAAGCATATCGGGTGTCTTGGAAAGTGCAATATCTCCGGCAGAAACGATGTCACAGGCAAAGTCTGTGATAGAATCATAATTGTTAATATTTTTCTCTGCAAATTCCGCCATTTTCCTTGCAACAGTAAGAATTGTACCTTCGGTGGGTTTCATTACCGCTTTGTACGCACTTTTTGCGGCACTCTGAACCGCAAGAGACAGTGTGGTACAATCTATCTCTGACACATCAGAAAGTGCTTTTTGCACGCCACGCAAAAGCTGTGATAAAATAACACCGGAATTTCCTCTCGCACCTCTTAAAGCAGCATTTGCAACGGCTTTGGCAAGTGTCGGCAAATCGCTTGCATCACACGATAATATTGCCTGTTCACAAGCGTCCATAGTCATAGACATATTTGTACCTGTATCCCCATCCGGAACAGGAAAAACATTCATATTGTCAACTTCTTCTCTGTGATTGGAGAGACAAGCTGCAGCAGAAATAATCATATTTCTGAAAAGCTGAGAATCGATTACATTACTCAAAAAAATTTCACCTCTTATTCCTGAACACGGAAGCCTTCAACATAGATGTTTACACTCTCTACATCCAATCCGGTAAGTGTACTTACCTGATACTTTACATTGTTTATGATACTGTCGCATACAACACTGATATTTGTTCCGTATTCAACAATTATGTGCATATCAAGTGTTACCTTTTTATCAGAAACAGTCACTTTTATTCCTTTAGTAAGATTATCTTTTTTTAAAAGATTGGCAAATTCGTCCTTTTTTGAACGATATGCCATTCCGACAACGCCATAGCATCCTGTTGCAATATAGCCTGCCATTTTGGCAATAACCTCTGTTTCAATTGTAATGCTGCCTCTGGATAAATCAAAAGATGTATTTGTCATATATATTCAATCCCTTCGTCTTTTAATCAAAAAACAAGATGTTGATATCTTTTTTGTTTATTAAATCAAGCTCTGCATTTCGGCATGATGAAAAGAAAACTTGTGTTCCGAAAGAAATATTCACTAAATAATTCAATGCATTTTCAAGACGTTTTTGGTCAAAAAAAGCGAATGCATCATCCAGAAAAATTGGTGTTTTGCCGTCCAAAATAATTTCACATAATGCAAGACGTTTAGCAAACTCAGCTTGTTGAATTGATCCACGGCTTATTGACTCAGCTATTTTGTAGCCAAAAGGGCTATTGACAGAAAGGCGCAGTTCATCATCAATTGCTGTTGTTTCATATTTCGAATCGGTTATTGATTTAAGAATTCTTCCTGCGTTTTCAGCAAGTATGGGCGAAAACGATGAGCGATATTCACTGTATGCATTTGTAAGTGCCAAACGGGCAATTTTTAATGCTTCAAGTTTTTTGTGAGCTTTTTTTAGTTCATTTTCAATTG
>JAZQBI010000139.1:0-6915 GCA_045545635.1 Clostridia bacterium
TCCCTTTTATTTCAGATATGTTATAGTTAAAAAAAGGAGGTTGTGCTATGAAGCAGACAGATTGGAAGATAATATATTCATCTTATGAAGGAATTAAAAAAAAGGCAGTTCATTTCCTTTCAAGGGAAGCAGGAAAGCTAATAATAAGAGAGCCCAACAGATATCGCATATATGTTCTTCCTTGTGAAAAGGAAGGGTGCGAGGTGCCAAAAAATGCTTTCTTTGTCGGATTGTACAGCGAAAGCAGAACCATAAAAAAGTATGTAGAAAAAAGTGAAGTTCCGGAAGATGGCTTTCTTGTAAAGGTTGTTAAGAATCCGGATGATGACGAGGGCAGATTTGTAATTCTCACTGCAAACTGTGAGCAGGAGCTCTTTTATGCTGCTGTGAGCTTTGTGGATGACTATATTCCCGGGCACACAGAGGAAAGCTGTTCAAACTTCAGGCAGGATCTCATTTTTGATAAACCTCTTCCGATTTGCTCCTACACCGAAACACCGGATTTCAAAACAAGGAGCATCTTCACTTGGGGACATTCAATAAGTGATTACAGACAGTATATAGATAATATGGCAAGACTCAAATTAAATGAGCTTGTTCTGTGGAATGATTTTATTCCCGTTAATATTTCCGATATTATAGAATATGCTCATTCCTATGGCATAAAGGTAATCCTTGGTTATAGCTGGGGATGGAAGGAAATAAAAAACACTACCGAGACAATAACAGATGAGGATATTAATAATGTCAAGGAGCTTGCCATTAAACAATATAAGGAGGAATATGTCCTGACCGGGTGCGACGGCATATATTTTCAATCATTTACGGAACGAACTCAGGAAAGTGTCGGAGGCAGACTGATTGCAGATATGGTTACCGATATGGTAAACGAGGTTGCCGAACAGCTCTGGAGGGTTACACCGGATTTACGACTTATATTTGGTCTCCATGTCAGCTCCGTTTCAAAAAGATTGGATATAATATCAAGAGTTGATCCAAGGATAGAGTTTTTGTGCGAGGATATCGGGGAATTTCCTTACGGATATCACACACATATTTGTGATGACGAGAAATATACGGAAACTATCGATGTTACAAAAAACCTTCTCAATTTGCGTGAGGGTAAAGGAATGGGATTGGTGTATAAGGGAGTTATGATGCTTGATTGGACTGATTTTGTAAATCAGAGAGGGCCTTATATTATGGGCGAAAATTCTCCCGAAATTTCCCGTCACGACAGGATTATGCGTGCAAAAGGCTGGAGATGGATTTCTGCAGAATGGACCAAAAACGGCAAAGTTGCTCTTGATATGATCCGGTTTATCAGAGAAAGCAAAAGGGAAGATGTCAATATGTGCATTGCAGGAACTTTTGACGGAGGGATATATCTGCCTTTTGCACTTTGTGCACAGATGTTCAGAAAATCGGATGAAAGCTTTGATGAAATTCTCAAAAAGGTTTCCCGAAGAGATTTCGTTACTGTTGACTGACGAGGGAGATAGTTTTATGGGATATGCATTTATTGGTTTGGCACTTTTCTTTGGACTTACAAAGTCCTTTTGCGGCAAAAAGGCTTCTTACCTTGTGAGAAATCCTTTGGATGCGGTTGCAGTAAATACACTTCGTATGATATTGTGCTTTGTTATCGGTATTATCACTTCAATAAATTCCTTTGCAGGAATTACGGACAAAGGACTTATTCTTTCTGCGCTTCTTTGCGGCGTAAGTACAGCTTGTTTTACGGTTAGTTGGCTTTTTGCAATCAGTACCAATGCGTATATGGTCGTGGAAGTTTTCGTAATGTGCGGAATTGCAGTACCGTTGGTTTTGTGCAGACTATTTTATTCAGAATCCATAAGCCCGGTACAGATTCTTGCAATAATCTTGCTTATTGTAGCTGTGTATTGTATGTGTACATATGACAAAAGAGAGAAGATTAGAATTAGCCCAAAAACTTTTGCCTTGCTTATTTTTGCTGCTGTTTCAAGCGGACTCAGTGACTTTTCGCAGAAATTATATGTAAATACCTCATCGTCCACCAACATATCCCTGTTTAATTTGTGTACATACCTGTTTGCTGCTCTGGTGTTGGTGGTTGCTTTTTTCGTTTTCAGAGCAAATAGCAAAAAAGCACAAAAAAGTGTTATAACGACAATAAAGTCATCATTTTTGTATATACTCATAATGGCTGTTTGTCTGTTTTTGCATTCATATTTTAAAGTGTGCTCTGCCAAATATCTTGATGCTGTATTTATTTATCCTTTGAATCAGGGACTCGCTGTTGCATTCACGCTCATAATGTCTGTGGTTATTTTCAGGGAAAAAATAAATTTTAAAGGAATAATTGGTGTAATTCTCGCCTTGGCAGCAGCGGTTATTATTAATTTATTCTGAAGATTTTTACAAAGATGATTATAAATATCCCTCGGTGCTCGTGTTGACACCGGGGGATATTTGTAATATAATTTATATATCAACTTGCAGGAGATTTATATATGAAACTTATTATTGCAGAAAAGCCAAGTCTGGCATCAAATATAGCAAATTCCATAGGCAATATGCGCCGCCGTGACGGTTACTACGATGGTAACGAGTATATCGTCACCTGGGTGTTTGGCCACCTCTTTTCTCTGTGTGATGTGGAAAAGTATACCGGAGGAGAAGAAAATGGAAAATGGACAATGGACAACATTCCGTGTTTTCCAAAAGAGTTTTTGTTTGAACTGAGAAAAGATAAGGACAAAAAGGTGGATGCCGGAGTTCAGAAGCAATTTGATATTATATCAGGGCTTTGCAACCGTGACGATGTGGATGCCATAGTAAATGCAGGAGATGCTGACCGCGAGGGTGAAATTATAATAAGGCTTTGTGTGCGTTATGCGTTGAAATCCCCTAAGGCACAAAAACGTCTATGGCTTCCCGATCAGACAAAGGAAACTATACTGGAAGCACTCTCTGTTATGGAGGATGACAGTAAGTATGACAATCTTGCAAACGAAGGACTTGCAAGAACATACATGGATTGGCTTTACGGAGTAAATCTTACCAGATATGCTACACTCAAGATGGGTTCTTTAATGAGGGTGGGCAGAGTAATTGTGCCCATCGTAAAGGCAATATATGATCGTGACCTTGCGATACGCAATTTTAAAAAAGATATTTACTACGGTCTTGTAAGCAAGACGGAGATAGACGGTGTGGAGCTGGAGCTTACCAGCAAACATAAGTTTGACAAAAATGATTTTGACCGTGCAAGACGCTCCTGCGAGGTATTGAATGCTAATCCCGGTATTGTAACCGAGGTCAAATCCAAGAAAGACAGTGTTTCACCCGGAAAGCTGTATTCACTTTCTAAGCTCCAGAATGTACTTGGCAAAAAGTACAAGATGTCAATGGACGAAAGTTTGAAGGTTATTCAGGATTTGTACGAAAAAGGATATCTTACATATCCCAGAACAAATTCCGAATATCTGGCAACTGCCGAAAAGGGCAAGGTTAAGGAAGTAATAAAGCTTGTTGCAGATATGGGTTATCCGGTGGAATTCAAGGACAAAAAGACAATTTTTGATGATTCCAAGATAGAGTCCCACAGTGCACTTACACCTACAAGAAAAATTCCCTCAAAGGATGCTCTTACGGAAAGTGAGCGTGTTGTGTACACAACGGTTCTCAGACGATTTGTTGCTGTTTTCTGTTCCGAGGAGTGCAGAGCATTGAAGACAGAAATCACCATAGATGCTTCCGGCAAGGAGCAATATACTGTCAAGGGTATGATTATGGAAGAAGCCGGATGGACAAAATATGATGAATATACAAAAAAAGATAAAATGCTTCCGCCCCTCAAAAAAGGCGATGAGGTAAAGCTCAATTTTGTTCCCGTGGAAAAGGAGACATCCCCTCCGAAGCATCATACCATAGAAACACTCAACAACTATCTTAAAAACCCTTTCCGTGAGGACAAGGCAAATGCAGAAAATGAGGATGATGCTCAGGAGTATAAGGCAATTTTTGAAGGTCTGGAGCTGGGTACAGAAGCAACCCGAACAGGTATTATAGGAAATGCTCAAAAGAGCAGATATATTGAACTTAAGAAGGACACCTACTACATTCTTCCTGATGGTGAAAGACTCATAGAGTCCATTGCAAGAATGAATATATCTATGGATAAATACAAGACCGCAACCCTTGGCAAGGCTCTCAAAAGTGTGTACCGCGGTGAGATGACAGTTGACGACAGCATAGAGCTTGCAAAAAAGGAGATAATGGAGGTGTTTAACTCCGTCCGTCCCGAAACAGATGACGGATTTGTTGGTGATAAAATAGGCAAATGTCCTCTGTGCGGGGAGGAAATCGTCCGTTCCTGGCTTGGGTACAGCTGCACAGGCTACAAGACCAATAACTGTCGGTTTGTAGTGCGTAATGTAATATGCTCCAGAGTTATCTCAAAGGACATGGTTTCAAAACTCATTACAGACGGCAAAACACCAAAAATAGATGGTTTTGTATCGCCAAAGTCCGGAAAAACATTTTCTGCCGCATTGAAGCTCGAAGAGGGAAGAGCCGTTTTTGATTTTAATAATTGACAACAGTTGAAAAAAATGGTAAAATAATTTCCGAGACAAGATGTTGAAAATGTTTTATTTGACATCTAATGTTCGACATTATGTAAGGGGGCATCTTTATGGTATTAAAAAAATCTGCAGTACAAACCCTTGGAGAGGAAATAGCAAATGCAGTTTCCCACGGGGTAGGTAGTCTCTTGTCAATAGCTGCTTGTGTTATAGTTATTGTCCGTGCGGCTATGCATGGAACCGCAATGGGTGTAGTTGGAGCGTGTATATACGGGGCATCTCTCATACTGCTTTACACCTTTTCATCTCTTTATCACTCACTTACCAATGTAACGGCAAAATCTGTTTTCAGAATTTTTGACCATTGTTCCATATTTTTACTGATACTCGGCACATATACACCCATTTGTTTTACTATTTTGAGAGGTACTGTTGGCTGGACTCTCTTTGGTATTAATACATTTTGCACGGTGCTCGGCATTACCTTTAATTCTATAAATCTTAAGAGATTTTCAAAACCGTCATTGGTGCTCTACTTACTTATGGGCTGGTCTGTTGTAACAAGTATTGGAAAGGTTATAGCAAGTGTTCCAAAATCCGGAATGGTATTTCTGGTAGTAGGAGGACTTCTCTACACTATCGGTATTGTGTTCTATAAACTGAAAAAAGTTAAATATATGCACTTTGTCTGGCACCTCTTTGTGCTGGGCGGCAGCATAACTCACTATTTCTTTGTATTGTTTTATTGCTATAATTAGGGGTAGATAATGTGTACTATATCTATATTTTGAGGTGCAGTGACAACTCTCTGTATACCGGAATCACCTTGGATTTTAAAAAAAGGTTTGAACAGCACAGGACAGCTTCCCATGATGCGGCAAAATACACCAAATCTCATAAGGTTCAATCCGTTGAGGCACTGTGGTGCTGTGAATCTAAGGGCGATGCACTGCGTCTTGAAGCCAGAATAAAAAAGCTGCCCAAATCAAAAAAGGAACACCTTATAGTGAATCCTTCTGAGGTTAATTTGTTCGGACTTGAATGTGAATATAAATATTTATTAAAAGACTTCTGATTTTCTCTTAATCGGAAGTCTTTTTTGTTGAAAAAGAATTACAGATGGTGTATAATACTAAAAAATGGGACTGGTAAAAAACAAATGCGGTTTTGAGAGAGGTAAGGATTATAACCATTCAGCGTTTTACAATATTATTTCGAGACTTTAAGGAATGGAGTACTTACTGTCAATCTCCAAAATGTTTAAAAAGGGGAGAAGGGAAATGGAAATTAAAATTTTACATATGGTGGAAGGAGCGAAAAAAGCAACTGGAACAACGGTGGTAATAGACGTTTTCAGAGCTTTTTCAGTAGAGGCATATTGCCTTTTTATGGGTGCTGAAAAAATTATTCCTGTGGGGGATGTAAAGCTTGCGTATGAGTTGAAAGAAAAAAATCCTGACTATATTTTAGTAGGAGAGAGAAATGGTAAAATCCTTCCGGGTTTTGATTGTGGTAATTCGCCTTCGGAGATTGTGAAACTTGATTTGAAGGGTAAAACGATAATCCATACAACAAGTGCGGGCACGCAGGGGATAGTTAACGCTGACGGTGCAGATGAAATAATTGGCGGAAGTCTTTTGTGTGCAAAGGCAATAGCAAATTATATTAAAGAAACTGACAAAAAGGATATTTCTCTGGTTTGTATGGGACTTGAAGCCGTTTCGCAAACTGAAGAGGATAATCTGTGTGCCAATTATATAAAGAGTTTGCTTTTGGAATGTGATATAGATTTACAATCGGAAATAGAAAATCTTAAAACAACAAGTGGGGCAAAGTTTTTTGATAAGGCTCAAAACGATGTGTTTCCTGAGGCAGATTTTCATATGTGTGTGGAGTATGATAAATTTGATTTCATAGTAAAACTTGAAAAAAGCGAAAGCGGAATCAATTATATGAAAAAATATAATTGCAAGTGATTGACGAGGCGAGAAAAAATGGATAGTAAGAAAAGATGCAAGTGGTGCAACTTAAATAATCCTCTGTATGTCGAATATCACGATAGCGAATGGTGTATCCGGAATTTTGACGATAGATATTTATATGAAATGTTGCTGTTAGAATCTTTTCAAGCGGGACTTTCTTGGGAATGTGTCCTTAATAAAAGAGAAAGCTTTAGAAAAGCATATGATAATTTTGATATAAGTAAAGTGATTTGTTATGATGAAAAGAAGATTAACGAATTGCTAAATAATAAAAATATTATAAGAAATAAACGAAAAATAGGCGCAAGTATCAATAATAGCAAAATCTTTAATGAAATATGTTGCGAATATGGCACTTTTCG
>JAZQBI010000140.1:0-10590 GCA_045545635.1 Clostridia bacterium
ACACCTATGACGAAAAAGGTAACCTTGTGTATAATGTCAGCGGAGATATCTGGTTTAAGTATGTATATGATGATAGGGGTAATTGCACCAATTACGAGAACTCAAGCGGATACAGTGAGATAAAGGTGTACAATGAAAAAAATATGCTCATATACCACGAAGATTCCAACGGGTTCTGGAAAAGGTATGTCTATGACGAAAGGGGCAACCTTGTCCGTACAGAAGATTCAAAGGGTAATTGGATTAATTACATAGTTATGAATATATGATGAAAGAAACTACATTATGCTATATAGAAAATAGCGGTAAGTACCTTATGCTTTATCGCAATAAAAAGAAAAATGATTCCAATGCCGGTAAATGGATTGGAATCGGTGGAAAGATAGAAAGCGGAGAAAGTCAGGAAGAATGTATGCTCCGTGAGGTCAGAGAGGAAACGGGAATAGAACTTACCAAATGGAAATACAGAGGCATAGTTGATTTTCTGTCTGATACATGGGACGATGAGAGAATGTATCTTTACACAGCAGAGACAGATGTATGGAATGTTACATCCTGCAATGAAGGAGAGCTTAGGTGGATAGAAAAAAATGATGTAGAGTCTCTTAACCTTTGGGAAGGGGACAGGGTATTCCTCAAGCTAATTCTGGATGATGCCGGATTTTTTGAATTGACACTTAAATATAATGGTGATACTTTGCAATCGGCAGAATGGAAAAAATAGTAGAATTATAAAAAACAACCTATTAATTGAGCTTGAACGAGCACAATTAATAGGTTGTTTTTATAAGCCTTTGGGTGTATAAATCAAAATTATCACACCAAAACAGGACTATCCTCTGCAATTGTCAAATGCCAAAGGGCTTTGCCTGTCAGCAACTGCCTCTGAAGGGCTTGCATTGTATATTAATTCATTTTGCTGCAGCACTTATTTACCGATTCTTTGCATCAGTAAGTTATGAATAGCTTCCGCACTTCTTCCTTTTCCACGGTTAAATCGTATAAAGGGAAGTCTTATGTCCTGGGTCCAGTATTCTGTACTGCAGAAACGGCTATAGCCGCGCTTGGAAAAAATAGCATCAACAGAATCGGTATACACACCATAAGGATATGATACACTTATTGGTTCTTTGCCGGTAATACGTTTTATGAGGTCAGCATTTTTGTCGAAGTCTGCTATAACTTCCAGCGGATAGTTTCGATACACACTTTCAACCTCGTAGGGAGCACAGGCGTGAACATTATAGGTATGGTTGCCTATTTCCACAAGGGGAGAGCGGGAAAGATTACGGAGCTGATCGCTTGTCATATAATTTTTGGTATCTATAAGAGCACCTACTACAAAGAAAGTGGCTTTGATATTATATTTTTCCAGTATGGGGAGTGCATGAGTGTAATCGCTGGAATATCCGTCATCAAATGTAATTGCAGCAAATTTACCACTACCGGGTTTGTTATTTACTTTGGTAAGCTCCGATGCGGTTTTGAACAGGAAGCCTTGGGATACAAGATATCTGATATCTTCTTCAAATTCTTGTGAGGTTATGGTAAATTCGTTCTGCTCTTCGGGTATGTCTGATATTTTGTGATACATCAGATTGAATGATACATCTCCATAGGTTCTGCCTGCATAGTACATATGTGCTCTGTGTCTGTGTTCTATGGGTGCAGCAGCAAGAGCAGGGCATTGAAAAAGAAGAATTAAAGATATGATAACCGGCAATGCTCTTTTCATGGTTAGCTCCTTTTCGTAAGAGTGATAGTTCGGAAAAACTCCTTACTATATTTTACTTGAAAACTTTATAAATATCAATAGCTTCAATAAAAAAAGACGGGTAAAACCCGTCTTTTTTTAAAAATCATTTAAGATTTATTTTTTCTGAACCTTCTGAACTTCACCATTGATGATAACTTTAGCTAAGCTGTCGTCACCATAATAGTCGATTTCGAAGTCAGCAGCATCTTCGGATACATATCCGCCAGCCTTTGTTCCGGCAACGGGAGCACCTGCGCCACCGTATACACCGAATACAGACTTGTTCTGATATTCTGCACCGATAAGAAGTGTGTCTAAGAGTTCATCCTTAAGCCAGATCTGGATATAAGGAGCTTCTACTTCGATATGGTAGTTACCATATGTACCTGTAGCTTCTCTGAGAACAGGGAGACCTGTCTTGGAATCTCTAGCGAGTACGCCGTCGAGATACTTAGCTTCAATAATCTTGAAGGGTTCTGCAGCTTCTGCGAATGCATACTTCCATTCAACCTTAGGAGTAGCCTTACCGCCGGTCTTTCTGTATACTCTGGGGAGGTCATCGCGACCATCGAATACGAGGTTACCAACTACGAGGTACTGATACATGTAGTAGGGTTCATCTGTTTCATAAACAGGTTCTGTCCAGGAAACAGGGTTTTCAACAACGATTTCACCGATCTTTTTGCCAGCTGCATCGAAGTATTCCTTCATAGGAGCAGTCCAAGCTTTAACGGAATCAGCATCCCACTTCCAAGCTTTGCTACCGGGATATGCAGCAAGGAATTCTTTGGAAAGAACCTTGTGACCGTCTGTAGCAAGTGTAGGACCATCTATAACCTTTGTATAGATTGCAGGGAACTTGTTAGCGATTTCTTCATCAGAAACATAGAATACGCCGTTTTCTCTGTTCTTTCTGTTGAGGTTTTCATCGCTGAAGAATGTATCATCAACAACTTCGATTGTCTTGTAATCGATTTTGCCATCTGCATCATAATCGTATGCAACATTGTGGTCGTAATCATAGTTAGGACCAAAATCAAGTAAAGAAAGATCAATACCGAATTCCTTGTACATGTCAAGGATGTGTCTATCTTCTTCAAGACGAGCTTCGATGATAGCTGTAAGGTATTCTACAAGCTTTTCACCCTTAAGAACCTTAACCTTTTCATCAAAGTCAGCGGGAACGAAGGGAACGCCTTCTTTTTTGATTTCAGCCTGAACCTTAGCATCTGTAAGGTCAGCAGTTACGGGAACGATACGTCTTCCGATTTCTCTACCGTTAAGGTCATATCTGTTAACACCGATGAGTTCGAAGCTTTCTTCAATTTCTGCAAGTCTGTTTGTAGGAACAAGTAATGTCTTGTCTACATCAGGAGTTCTGCCGAAATCCCATGCCCAACCATAGTTAGGAATGTTTGTCTGCTGTCTCTGATAGATCTGATAGGGGAAGGAAAGTTCGAACATATAGTCAACGAACTTTGTTTCCCACTGGGGGAATGTGTTGTTGTACTTTGTAATTACCTGATAGTTACCTTCGAGGTAAAGTCTGTCATATCCAGCGTGGGGATAATCAAACTCATAGCCTTCGGGTACCCATACGATGTCCTCTGCTGCGAGAGGTTCAATCTTATGGTTGCTTGTGTAATGTCCATCGATAACTTCGTTGTAGATTTTACCGATGTTGTCAAGGTCTCTCCAGTCATAGCCTGCAGGAACCCATGCGGCAGAAGCACAGATTGTGCTAAGTGCCATAACAGCAGTAAGAGCAATAGCTACTGCCTTCTTAGTAATGCGCATAAAAAATGCCTCCTTTAATTTTTTTGCCGGAAAAACCCGCACGTCAATTGACAAGCTACGCCTTCCAACTGATTCGAAATTGCTCATTTCACGAATATTATAGAATATATTTCCATGTTTGTCAATATCTTTTTTTATTTTTTGCCTTAAAATTCCATCATTTAACACAATTGTAATATTGGTATACAAATAATTCCAAAGGCCTTGCTGTATATTAATGTTGTTTTCGGAAATCCGGATGAAAAAGCAGTGTTGAAAATCATCAATTTGTTCCGTGCAGGGTATTATATATAATGTAGCTTTTGGTGTGCGCCTTCGATTTGCAAAAGTTTATTTTTCCGTTTTTCAAAAAAAACTTGACTTTTATCTGCAGCTGTGTTATAGTATTGATTGCTGATAAAAAGGTCTTTTTTTTGTGTGCAAAAATTTATTATTAAATTTTTCATATAATAAAGCTACTTACAAAAGCACGAATTTAATTTGGGAGGTGCCCAGGCATGAGAGTAAAAATCACTTTGGCGTGCAGCCAGTGCAAGCAGAGAAACTACAACACCATCAAAAACAAGAAGAACGATCCCGACAGACTTGAAATGAAGAAGTACTGCCGTTTCTGCAGACAGCACACAATGCATAAGGAAACAAAATAATTCCTTTGTATAGTACAGTCGGCAGACAATCGTTTATTTTATTTAGAGAGGTGAAGCGTTGTGGCAGAGGCTAATGTAAAAAAACAGAATAAAATTTTGAAATTCTTCAAAGAAGTTAAGTCTGAAATGAAGAAAGTGGTTTGGCCCTCAAGAAAGCAGCTTGTTAACAACACCTTGATTGTTATTGCAGTTGTTGTTCTCGTATGTGTGGTAATTGCAATTTTTGATGCAATATTCCAGTTCGGACTTTTCAAACTGTTGTTAGGCAGATAATATTGGCACTGTTGTAATATTGTGCGTAAGTCGGGTAAGTCTGCAGGGCTTATCCCCTTATCTGTGTTAAAAAGGAGGCCGGAATATGGGCGCAATTAAGTCAAACCGTAATGCTAAATGGTATGTTGTTCATACTTATTCCGGGTATGAAAACAAAGTAAAAACCAATTTGGAAAAAGCTATCGAAAACCGTAATCTTGAAGAGCTCATTGTAGACATCAAGGTTCCTACCGAAGATGTTGTTGAGACTAAGGGTGAAGAAAAAAAAGTAGTTACCCGCAAGATTTTTCCCGGTTATGTACTTATTAAAATGGTTATGACAGATGACACCTGGTACATTGTCCGCAACACCACCGGTGTTACAGGCTTTGTAGGTCCTGCATCCAAACCCGTTCCCCTTACGGAGGAAGAGGTTGAGGCACTTGGCGTAGAAGTTAGAGAGGCAAGTGTTAACTATGCAGTAGGTGATAATGTAAGAGTTATCTCAGGTGCTTTTGCAAATCAGATAGGTATAGTTGAAGATATGGATATAAAAGCACGCAAGGTCAATGTGAGTGTCGTAATGTTTGGCAGAAAGACACCCCTTGAGCTTGACATAAACGGAGTAGAATCCATATAACTTTTTGTTAATAGCGGTCTCTATAGACCGATATTATATGTACCCCGGACTTTTGTCCGCACATTTTGGTTTTCAAAATGTGGACGAGTATGCGTTTGTATGTTCGTTGGCGTGGGAGGATGTCTCAGACATTCCGATTTATTACCACATTTGTTTTTAAGGAGGTGTGCTAAATGGCACAGAAAGTAACAGGTTTTATCAAGCTTCAGATTGAAGCAGGCAAGGCTAATCCGGCTCCCCCGGTAGGTGCTGCATTAGGTCAGCATGGTGTTAATATCATGCAGTTTTGTAAGGAGTTCAATGAAAAAACCGCAAAGGACGCAGGTCTTGTAATTCCGGTAGTTATCACCGTATATCAGGACAGATCTTTTACATTTATCACCAAAACTCCCCCTGCAGCTGTTCTTTTGAAGAAGGCATGCAAAATAAACAGCGGTTCGGGTGTACCGAACAAGACAAAGGTTGCTACTATAGGCAAAGATGCATTAAGAGCTATTGCTGAACAGAAAATGCCTGACCTTAACGCTGCAAGCGTTGAATCAGCTATGAGTATGATTGCAGGTACTGCAAGAAGCATGGGTATCGTAGTAGAAGACTAATTGTTTATTTCGTGGGAGGAATTAAATTTCCGACTGACCACATAAGGAGGAAAGTAAAGTGCGTAAAGGTAAAAAATATTTAGAAAGTGCCAAGCTTATCGAAAAGGGCAAGGCATATGATGTACAGGAGGCTTTTGATCTTGTAATAAAGACCTCCAAGGCAAAGTTTGACGAAACAGTTGAGGCTCACTTCAGACTCGGTGTTGACTCAAGACATGCCGACCAGCAGGTTAGAGGTGCAGTTGTACTGCCCCATGGTACCGGTAAGAAAATCAGAGTTCTCGTTTTCGCTAAGGGCGACAATGTTCAGAAGGCTCTTGATGCCGGCGCTGACTATGCAGGTGCAGAAGAATTAGTAACAAAAATCCAGAGTGAAAACTGGTTTGATTTTGATGTAGTTGTAGCTACCCCCGATATGATGGGTGTTGTTGGTAGAATAGGTAGAGTATTAGGTCCTAAGGGACTTATGCCTAACCCCAAGGCAGGTACTGTAACTCCCGATGTTGCAAAGGCTGTTGAGGATATCAAAGCCGGTAAGATCGAGTACAGACTTGACAAATCCAACATTATTCACTGCCCCATCGGCAAGAGCTCTTTCGGTGTTGAAAAGCTTACCGAAAACTTTGAAACTCTTGTTGGTGCTATTGTTAAGGCTAAGCCTGCAGCAGCAAAAGGTCAGTATTTAAAGAGCATTGCCGTATCTTCCACAATGGGACCCGGCGTTAAGCTCAACACATCCAAGTTCGGTAACTGATAAAATAACACTTGACAAAACGCTTATCCTGTGTTATTATATCATAGTACTCCGCAGACAGCAGGTGCTTTTATGGCGTAATTCCTGCCGAGGAACACTTTTAATTTAGCTTTATTATGCTTTTTATTAAGGTTTCTTGCGTTTCTGCGTGAGGAACCTTTTATTATTAGTAATTCAACAAAGTGTTTTCATACACTATTCATCATGGGAGGTGAAAAATATGCCCAGCGCAAATGTTTTGGAACAGAAGAAAGAAATCGTAGCAGGTCTTGTGGAAACTTTGAAGTCCGCTCAGGCTGGTGTACTCGTAGATTACAGAGGTCTTACTGTTGAAGAAGACACCAACTTAAGAAGAAAATTAAGAGAAGCCGGTGTAGAATACAAGGTTGTTAAGAACACTCTTACAAGATTCGCTGCTAAGGAAGTTGGTTTGGATGGTCTTGATGAACAGCTCAACGGACCTACATCTCTCGCTATAAGCAAGGATGATCCCGTTGCTCCTGCAAAGGTTATTGCTGATTTCGCTAAGGAAAACGAATGTCTCAAGATTAAGGCAGGTTTCCTTGACGGTAATGTAATAAGCCTTGATGAAGTTAAGACTCTTGCAAACACACCTTCAAGAGATACTCTTATCGCGAAGATTATGGGAAGTCTTAATGCTCCCATCTCCAACTTGGTTAGAACACTTCAGGCATTGGTTGATAACGGAGTTGAACCTTCTGAAATCAACAATGCTCCCGCAGCAGAGGAAGCTGCTCCTGTAGCTGAAGAAGCTGCTCCCGCAGCAGAAGAAGTTGCACCCGCAGCAGAAGAAACTGCTCCCGTAGCTGAAGAAGCTGCACCTGCAGCAGAAGAAGCTCCCGCAGAGGAAGCTCCTGCAGCAGAATAATAAAACATACCCTTTCGGGGAAAAACAAAAAATAATTTTACTATAGGAGGTAAATTAAAATGGCTAATCTCGAACAGATAATTGCTGATATCAAAGAATTAAAATTATTAGAAGTAGCTGAACTCGTTAAGATGATGGAAGAAGAGTTCGGTGTAAGCGCTGCTGCTCCCGTAGCAGTTGTTGCCGGTGGTGCTGCTGCAGGCGGTGCTGCTGAAGAAAAGACAGACTTTAACGTAGTACTTAAGGATGCAGGTGCTGCAAAGCTTAAGGTTGTTAAGGTTGTTAAAGATGCTGCAGGTCTCGGCCTTAAGGAAGCTAAGGATTTAGTTGACGGAGCTCCCAGCACAATTAAGGAAGGTATGCCTAAGGAAGAAGCTGAAAAGCTTAAGGCAGAACTTGAAGAAGCAGGCGCAACTGTAGAATTACAGTAATTTGTCTATGTGTTTCAAAGAGCCGCTCGCAGACTAAGGGTCCGTGAGCGGCTTTTTTGATAGAATTGAATTATTATAACCTTGTTGTTCTAAAAATGAGAACGGGAGAGACATATAATGAAAGTTTATGCATTAGTTGGGGATAGTGGCACAGGCAAAAGCTACAATTCCATTCGTATTGCCGCAAAATACAAGCTTGATTACATCATAGACGACGGTATTCTCATCTGTAAAAACAAAATTATCGAGGGAACTTCCGCAAAAAAAGAACCAAGCATTCTTGCCGCAACAAGAAAGGCCATTTTTCACGATGAGGAATGTGCAAGAAAAATGCGTGAAGCAATAAAAAATCACAATCCTGAAGGAATTCTGATTCTTGGAACCAGTGTCAAAATGGTAGAGCGTATTGCAAAAAGACTGGAGCTTCCGGAGTTTACTGAGATTATAATGATTAGTGATGTGGCAACAGAGGAGGAAATCTCCAAGGCAAAGCTCACAAGGCAAAGTCAGGGCAAGCATGTAATTCCCGTACCGGTTATGGAAATACGAAAGACCTTTTCCGGATATTTTTTGGATCCGCTCAGTGTATTTAGAAAAAGTGCAGCTAGAGAAAATGAGGATAAGTCTATTGTGCGACCATCCTACAGCTATCTGGGAGAATTTGTGATAAATGACACGGTTTTGTATTCACTGGCATCCTATGAGGCGTCAAAATGTGAGGGAGTTGACAAAATCACAAGGATATCTGTTCAGAAAAGCGAAGCTAATGTAGTATTTTCTCTTGAAGTCGTTTTGAAATACGGAACAGATATAAAAAAATGTTCAAACGAAATTGTATCTGTAATAAAAGAGTCTGTGGAAAAATACGCTTCCATATATGTTGATTTTGTGGATTTGACAGTAAAGTCGCTGACGATAAGTTAAATAATAAAGCTGCATCAAAATGATCGATTTTGATGCAGCTTTATTATTTTGTAAACTTAGTTGAGATTGGCACTCTGAAAGCCTATGGCTTTTCCCAGAATATATGTTCCGTTCAAATCCTCACCGGAAAAATACATCGGTTGATATGCAGGGTTTTCTGCAACAAGCATAAGACCGTCAGAGGTTCTGTACACTCGTTTGAGAGTGGCTTCATCGCCTATTACTACGGCAGCAATTTCGCCGTTGTCAACGGTGTTTTGCTGACGGATGAAGACGATATCGCCATCGGCTATGCGGGCATTTATCATACTGTCGCCCTTGGCAGTAAGACAAAAATCTGCTTTTGCATTTTCCCCCGTAGCAAGCACATATTCATACTCCTCATTACAAAATATGGGTGTACCGCAGGCTATGGAACCCAGCATACGGATTTTTTTAACGGGTATAGAGGTTTCCGCCTTTGGTTCCTGAATGTTTTCCACTCCCGTGAGCAGAAAATCTGCGGAAACATCCAGTACCTTTGCAAGAATTTTGATAGTGTCTGTATGAGGTGTCTGAAAGCCCGTTTCCCATTTGCTTATCATTACTCGGTCAGTTTTGAGACTATATTCATTTCTCAGCACATCCATAAGAGCAGACTGGGTGAGATGTTTTTCCTTTCTTAGGGATTTTATTCTATCTCCAAGTTCTGACAAAAAATATCAATCCTTTCTTTGAATAATGTCAATCGGCAAAAAAAGATGTAACAAATAAAGTTATTTTGTCGACACATTTATAATAACACAAATGTTTCGAAAAAGCAACCCATAATTTTAAAAAATCAGATAAAATTTAAAAATTTTTAAAAAAATTCAAAAAATGTGTTGACAACGACAACAAAAGGGTGTATTATAAATGTGTCGATATCGAAAACATTCTTTTTCTCGTATGTTTTGACTGATTAACAGAAAGGAGGGGCATATTCACTTGAATTGTGAAATATGCCGCAGTAATATGAAAAATTTCGTAAAAAAATCCGATATAGGAACATTACTTAAAATGATGATACCCGTAGCTATGATGTGGTTTGCAAGCTACATAGAAACAATGCTTTGAAATTTCCGGTGTATACCGTGTAATTTTGCGTTTTCTTTGACAGATTTCTTTCGCATGAAAAGAGTAAATACTGCAGCAAGTGGCTACTTCCCCGGTAGATACAGAATAAAGAAAGGACAAGCAACATATGAACAGAACACTATCTTGCCCTGTGTGTAACAGAGAATTTACTACAGATAAAAATGCAAAAAAATATTGCTCTGCCAAATGCCGTAGAAGGGCTGAAGCACAGCGAGCCAAGAAAAATAATCTTCGTGAATTTTTGTGCACATGGTGCGGTGACAGCTTTATGTCGCAAAGACGAAAAAAATATTGTTGTAAAGAATGCAGACAGTATGCCAACGGCAGACTTGTCAGAAAGAGTAAAAAGGCCGCAAAACCGCTTCTATCACTTGAGCAGGTAGCACTTCTCAGTAGGGAAGCAGGACTCAGCTACGGTCAGTATGTACAGAAGTTTCAGTTAAATTAGGGGGAGTGAAATGCCGCTATATGCCATATGTCCGTTCTTTTTGTATGAAAAGAAAAATTGCATCGGCTGCGAACTGAAAACCATTAAATTTCAGAATTACAAAGATAAAAAGAACTGGATGTTTAATCATTGCTGCAGCTGGGATTATGAGGAATGTAAGAATTCCGCTATACTAATGAAAAAATATACATAAAAACGGGGAATGTAAATTAATTCGTCGGAATTAATTTACAGTCCCCTTGGGGAATAGGAAAAAATGATTCGGAATTGTCAAATCGAACTCAAAGCAAGGTTTTTCCTTGCTTTGAGTGGTAACTCGAAGGCGTGCGAGGGCACG
>JAZQBI010000141.1:0-7038 GCA_045545635.1 Clostridia bacterium
ACACATGATATAAAATTTATTTTATATTACAATTTTCTCCCGACACAGTGTTAGCACACTTACCTCAACTAAATTATATCATAAAAAACAAAAAAGGCAACACATTGTTACCTTTTCTGTAATTATATTTATCTGTTTATAAGAACTTCTTTTTCATATTTTTTGATTTCGGGGATATAGTCCTTTGCGACATTTTCCCGTTTAAGGTATTCTTCCCATACATCACCGAAGGGGGCGGTTTTCAATTCTTCCGAAAGTGCCATAAGTGATGTTAAATCACAGTCATCCTGCATCTTTTTCATTGTCTCGCCAGGCTCCAGAAGAGCAAACAAAAGTGCCTTTTCTACACTTCGCATACCTGTTACCCATGCAGAAATTCTGTTGATGGAGGCATCAAAAAAGTCTGTTGCTATGAAAACTCTGTCAAGGGCTTTTGCTCTTACAATTTCCTTTGCAATCTCTTTTGTTTCATCATCAAAGAGAACTACATGGTCGCTATCCCAGCGGACACCTCTTGTAATATGGAGGGCAAGCTTGTCATAGAACATAAGCATTGAGGACACCTTGTCGGAAACAACCTCTGTGGGATGATAATGTCCGTTATCCATAAGAGGAACAATTCCGCTTTTTGCAACATAGTTCATACAAAACTCTGCAGAGCCTACAGTATAAGACTCAACGCCTATTCCGAAAACCTTTGATTCCAGACAAACATAAACCTTGGATTTGTCATAGTCTATAGAAAGAATTTCGTCAAGAGATTTTTTGAATCTTTCACGGGGGCCCAGTCTGTCGGCAGGAATATCCTTGTAGCCGTCGGGAATCCACACATTCATTACGCAGGGGTATCCTGTTTCCTCTGCAAAGTATTGAGAGATTTCTATACATCTCTTGCCGTGTTCAACCCAGAATTTTCTTACCTCTTCATCGGGTGAGGAAAGAGTTAGGTTGTCCTTTACCATACTATGAGAGAAAAATGTGGGGTTGAAATCTATCCCTATATTTCTCTTTTTTGCAAAATCAACCCAGAGCTTAAAGTGTTTGGGTTCAAGCTTATCTCTGTCTACCTTTTCTCCATCAAATACAGCATAGGATGCGTGAACGTTGATTTTTTTCTTTCCGGGAACAAGGCTCATTGCCTTATCCATATCATCCATAAGCTCCTGTATGTTTCTTGCTCTTCCGGGATAGTTGCCCGTTGTCTGTATTCCGCCGCTCAGGGCATCGTCATTGTCAAAGCCTGTAACATCATCACCCTGCCAGCAATGCATGGATACCGAAATATCTTTAAGCATATCAAGTGCCTTTTCCGTATCCACACCAAAGGATTTATATATCTCTTTTGCTTCTGCGTATCTAGCCATAAACAAGCTCCTTTCACTTAATTTATCTGAATTATATCACTTTTTCACACAAAAAATAAGGACATATTTTGACAACAAAACTGTCCTTATTTGCAAATTCAATTCTTTCTGTACTGTCTTGGAGAAACACCATACTCTTTTTTGAAAATCCGATAGAAAAAGCTTATGTTATCATACCCTGTTGATACGGCTATTTCGCTTATATTCATATTGGTGTTTTTCAAAAGATAGCACGCCTGTGCAAGCCGCCTCTCCTGAACAAGATCCGTGTAATTTCTTCCTGTCTGGTTCTTTATTATTCTGGATAATGTGCTCACATCATAATAAAGCTCCGATGCAAGCTGCCTGAGGCTTCCGCTCCTGTAGTTTTCTTCAATATATCTAAGAACCTTAACGGTTACACTGTTTTCTCCGTAATTTGAAACAAGTCTTTCCGCATAATTCATAAGATGCATAAAAACAAGTCCCATAGTCATACGGTTTATGCTTCTTTTGTGAGATACCTCGTCATCCAGTGTCCATATGAGATTTTCGATAAGGTTATGTACGGGAAGGACATCCGCCACGGAAAAGTGAAGAAAGTCCGTGTTGTCCCTGTTATTTTTGAGGCAATCTATAACAAACTGACGAAGGGGGGTGTTTTCCTCCCCTATCATATCCAGCATACCGTCAAAAAACTCCGGTAAAATAATAAAGTTTACTGCTACATCACCCTTTGATGCAGGCAGAATTCTTTGCCTTGCACCCTGACACAAAAAGAGCAGCTCACCCTCACTAAGCACAACCTCGTTACCGTTTATAATATGTGTTGTACTTCCCGAACACATATACACAATTTCGATAAAATCGTGAGTATGTTCGGGAAATTCCGCAAAGCGGGTGTGTGCTCTCACGGTTATGAGCTTTCCATCATCCAGAAGCTTTTTGCTGTTTATTATATCGTCTCCGTTATCCATATATATTGTTTTGTCAATTATTTCTCCGTCTAGTATTTTCTGCTCCTCGGGGGTTATCCCGGCAAGCTTTTTGTATAATACAGGATTTATCATATTCTCTATCATCCTTTACATTTACACCGACCAGGCATCATTTAACGCCTTTACGGAAGACATATATTCAGTCGGTGACATACCTGTTTCCTTTTTGAACTGCTTGGAAAAATAATGCACATTGGCATATCCGAGGATTTCCGATATCTGCGTTACATTGTAGTTATTTTCTCTCAGATGTTTTTTGGCTTCCTCCACTTTGAGCTTTATGAAATACTTCATAGGTGTGACGGATAGCTGACTTGTAAAGAGCCTGTTTACAGTTACTGTATTTACGCGGGCAACGGATGCAAGCTCATCCATGGTAATCATCCTCGTGATATTATCTCTCATATATTCAACAAGAGCATTTACTGAGGCATTGGTATCAAATCTATTATATGTAATTACGGTATTGTTGTGCTCAATATCACGGCGTAGAATCATAATAAGCAGCTCGCATATGTACTGAACTATAAGCTGTGCAGAACCAATGGGTACATTGTCTGCAGGAACCATATATCCTGTGTGAACATCATTAAGCGGTGTAGCAAATGCTCTGCTGTATTCCTCTACAATACGGGCAATGAGTCTTCTGCCCTCGTAATCGGTAGGGATGACTCTGCCTGCAAGAGTATCTATACATTCATTATCGCAGGAAAAGGTTATAACTGCAATGTTGGATGCATTTATACCGTCGGAACTCATACTGTGCCACTTATCAGGCTTATGAAGCACCATATCGCCTCTTTTCAGTAAAAGCTTTTCCCCTCCGTCCTCACAAATGACCTCACCCTTGTCTACATACAAAAGCTCCCAGAAATTGTGTGTTTCCCCAGGGAAAACATAGTCCTTGGAAAACTCAAAATAATGAACCGTATATATTTTATCTATAACTATATCGTTTTTAACACCATAGCCTTCGTAGTTCATTTAACATCACCTATTGTAAGAATAACAGTATATTAAAGAAAAATCAACAGATATTTGAAATTATTTTATAAAAACAAGTAATTATAATACAAATACTTTTCAATAATTTTAATATATAATGTCCGTATAATAACAAAAAAGGAGTAAAAAAATGAATAGTTCTGAAATATGTTCAAAATTTGATGTTTTTACAGATGTGGGTTCATACGGAAACGGTCACATCAACGATACTTATCTTTGCACGACCTATCCTGCTTTCATTCTTCAGAGAATAAATACCGACATATTTAAAAATGCCGACGAGCTTATGGAAAACATTTCCAATGTAACTGCACATCTTAAAGAAAAAATATCAGCCTATGGCGGAAATCCCGACAGAGAAACACTGATACTCATAAAAACCATTGACGGAAAACCCTACTACCGTGCAGAGGACGGCAGCTGTTACAGAATGTACAAATTTGTGGAAGATACTGTTTCCATAGATGTACCCGAAAATCCCAATCAGATGTACGAAACGGGAAAGGCTTTTGGTAAATTCCAGAGAATGCTGGATGACTTCAATGCGGAAACTCTTCACGAAACCATAAAGGACTTCCACACAACACCAAAGAGAGTTGAACAGCTCAAAAATGCAATGGAAGCAAACCCCAAGGACCGCCTCAAGGATGTACAGCCTGAAATTGAAATGGCTCTCCACTATGAAAAATATGCAAGTGCCATAACAGATGCTATGGCAGAGGGTAGTGTGCCAATGAGGGTTACACACAACGACACCAAGCTTAACAACATTCTCTTTGATAAAGACACCCTTGAGGGAATATGCGTAATAGACTTAGACACTGTAATGCCCGGAAGTATGCTCTATGACTTTGGGGATGCCCTGAGATTTGGTGCTTCTACCGGAGCAGAAGATGAAACAGACCTTAGCAAAATAGAATTTGATCTTGATATGTTTGACGGCTTTGCAAAAGGTTTCCTTGCTGAAACCGGAAAATGTCTTACAGAAAAGGAAATCGAGCTTATGCCGCTTTCCGCACTCATTATGACATACGAATGCGGAATACGCTTCCTTGCTGACTACTTAAACGGTGACACATACTTTAAAATTCACCGTGAGCATCACAACCTTGACAGAGCAAGAACTCAGCTTAAGCTTGTTAAGGATATCGAAAGCAAGCTGCCGCTTATGTCAGAAATTGTAAAGAAATATTTATAATAAGTTCGATAAATGAAAAAGGGACTGTAAAAAAAGTCTCACTTAAAAATCGAGGATGAAAGTCCTCGATTTTTTGTATAGAAAAAAGGCTGAAACCATGGCGGAATCAGCCTTTTTGTGGTATAATGAAATTGATGAAAAAACATAATACCCACGGTGAACATTATACACCAATTCAAATGAAATTTCCAGTAGATTTAGAAAAAATTATTGAAATTTCCGATCCAATCTACACATTCAATGAAATTATGGAGCAAATTGACCTACAAAAATATTTTGTTGAGGAAGGCAACAAAATGGGTCGACCAAAATTTGATTCTGTAAAGTTATTGAAAATCATTCTGTTTGCCTTTATGTAAAATGGTTATCCGTCTGTGCGCAATATCAATAAGCTATGTAATACCGATATCAGATTTATCTGGCTTTTGGATGGCACTCCGGCACCGTCTCATACGAAAATATCAAATTTCATAAACGAACAATTAACTGACAATATCGAAAATATATTTAATGATATCAATTCATACATATTTAAAACAGATAATGTTGATTTGGATCACGTCTACATTGACGGAACCAAACTTGAAGCAAATGCCAACAAATACAGTTGGGTATGGAAGAAATCATGCATAACTAATCGTAACAAAGTATTTATGCACCTTAGTCTGTTGATAAAAGAAATTAATAATACAGACTTGCAATGTTTCAATGTTGAAATCGGAACAAGACAAGAATACTCAGTTGAATATGTAGAATTCATATTGTCTGAGTATGAAAAGCTTATGAGTGCAGATACATCAACATTTGTATACGGCAGTGGAAAACGAAAAACAAGTGTTCAAAAGCATTACGAAAAGCTTGCGGATTACTTGGATAGATTAAAGAAATATGCTAAACATATCAAAACATGCGGCGATAGCAGAAACAGTTATTCAAAAACAGATAACGATGCAACATTTATGCGTAACAAAAGAGATTACATGGGTAATGACCAACTGTTACCGTGCTACAATGTACAAGTAGGAATATGTGATGAATACATAGCAGTTATGGATGTTCAGCAGTTTACATCTGACATGGATTGCTTCATCCCACTCATGGAGAAATTTCATAAAACATATGGATTTTATCCACAATATCCCGTTTCCGATGCAGGATATGGTAGCTACAACAACTATCTTTTTTGCCAACAAAAAGGCATGAAAAAATTCATGAAATTTACGATGTTCAACAAAGAAACAACCGACAAAAAATATCACGAGGATATGTTCAGAGCAGTAAATTTTAAAAGAGATGAAAGCGGCAATTTGATTTGCCCCAATGGGAAGAAGTTTAAGTTTATGTACAACCGCCCGGTGAAAGGAAACAAATTTGGAAGAACAGAAGAATTATATCAATGTGAGGATTGTACCGGATGCCCTCACAGAGAAAAATGCCATAAAAGTGAAAAGAATCGCATTATCAGATTGAATGAAGAACTAACAAGTTTCCATCAGGAAGTTATTGACAATTTAGAGTGTGTACACGGTGCACTTCTCCGTATGAATCGAAGTATACAGGCAGAAGGAACATATGGTGCTATCAAGTGGGCAAGAGATTACAAAAGATTCAGACGAAGAGGGTTAAAACAAGTAATTTTTGAATTTTCGGCAATTTGTTTAGGTTTTAACCTACATAAATACCATCTAAAAAAACAAAGGTCATTAATGGCAGCATAACAAAACATCAAAAGTTAGCTCAAAAGCAGTGGGCTCTATTTCTTATGCTCAAAAAACAAAGATTTTCCCTAAAACAAAACAAAGACCTCAACAAGTGAGATCTTTGTCTGTTTTAGGGACTTTTTTTACAGTTCCTTTTGGAATTGATATTGAATTTAGGACTGCGGTTCAAGTTCACAAAAAAGATATTTGACAGTAAACGATTTGCCGTCAAAAATCCTTGCTTTTCAAACCGCTGAAAACCGCATAAAATAACGAGATGACCTTACTTACAGTAAAATCATCTCGTTATTATGGCGGAGCGGGTGGGATTCGAACCCACGTCCCTCAGGGGGCATCATGATTTCGAGCTCCTAGACACTCTTTTTAGATATAGTAAATTAGCGGAAGTTAAAGGAACTTAAAAAGCGATAAAAACCGCGTAAAATCAAGGCTTTGAGGGGTTAAAAACCTTCAAAGCCTTTGCTGTTCTCGCATCTTTCGTATTGCCGCTTTTTGATGCATTTTTTGGGTTTTCGCTAGAAAAGTGCTAGAAAAATGTTAGAAATAATATATGAAAGGATAAAACAGTTTTGCAGAATAACTTTACCTTGAAAACAAACAATAAATAAGGGTAAATTTGCTTGATTCTTTGACTTTTCCCTTAAAAAGTGGTAATATTTAAGGGAAAGAAAGGTTATTAAGGGCATCACAGATTAAAATAAAATCAGAAAGGTTATGATGTTATGAACAGACCGCACATAATCTGTCACATGGTGACATCAATAGGCGGAAAA
>JAZQBI010000142.1:0-5333 GCA_045545635.1 Clostridia bacterium
GTTAGTATATAATGAAAGAAAATTAAACCGACGGAGGTAAAGCTTATGTTACTAAGAACCAAATATATAAGCTATGAAATATCGGATAAAGCCATAAACACAGGGTTTTATTCCGACGATGCAGAACTGAAAATTAAAAATACACCCTGTGCATATATCACAAATAACGACAAAAGTATTATCAATGCTGTGGGTGCTGAGCTTAACGGTGATATACTCTCCCTCACCTTTGAGGACGGCACAAAGGCGGAAGTAAGTGTAGCAGAAAAAGATGAATACCTTACCTTTACATTAAAATCTGTCTCCAGAGATGATTTTCTCTCCATTGCCTTTGTACATATAGAAGTTGAGGACAGCACCGATGAGCTCTGTGCCTGCCTTATGGGTATGACACTGTCCACCCATATGTCCGAACATCCCGGAGACAACCGTAAGATATGTGCCAGAGCTTATCCCCACATAGGACTTTTCTCCACTGCAAGAAGCCCCTACCCTGTAAAGGCGGCAATTATCGGTTCAACAAAAAAAGCCTTGCGTGAAATACAGAAAAAGGTCATAGCGGAAATCCCCTATGACGAGCTTCCCATATCCGAAAAAGGCGGTCCCTGGGCAGATACGGTAAGCGAGGATGCAAAGGGAATTTACACAGTATTCTCCATAACTGTAACCGACGATAATTTTGATGATGTGCTGGACTCCTTAAAGAGATTTTCCATAAATCAGATTACTCTCCACCACTACGGTCACTACACTCAGGGAGACTTTAAATTTGACAAAAAAAGCTATCCAAACGGAATGGCTGACTTCAAACGGATTATAGACAAGTTTCACGCCGAGGGAATTCTTGTGGGAATACAGACCTACACGTTCTTCCTTGTGCCGGATTCCGGCTATGTGTCCCCTGTTCCTCACAAGGATCTCGACACCATTCGTGAATTTACACTGGCAGAGAATATTGACGATATTTGCGATGTTGTACCGGTTTTGGAATCCACAGAGGGTATGACAGTAAAAAGAGGATATGTGTCCGTAAATTCACCCTATCTCTGGATTGATGATGAGCTCATAGAATTTACAGAAGACCCAAAGGGCGATTTTACCGCCTGCAAGCGAGGTGCATATAATACCATTCCTGCTCCCCACAAAAAAGGTGCAAAGGTTCGTCAGCTTAAGGAATACTTCTTCCTTCCACTTGCAAAGGTGGGAAGTGAGCTTTTCTATGAAATTGCAAGAAACACTGCCCGCTTCTACGACGAGTGCGGTGCGGATTACTTCTATCTCGATGCCATTGATGCGGCATTTATTCTGGATGGCGAGGACTACGGATGGTACCACGGTGCAGACTTCATACGGGAAATGTTTACCCATATGAAACGCAAGCCTATATTTGACTGCTGCTACAATCCTGCCTACACAGCAAGCTGGTATGTCCGTTCCAGATACGGTGCGGTGGATGAATCGCTCCTTGCCCACAGGCAATATGTGGATGCTCACTTAAACTATAATATGCGTACAGCTGACAGGATGGCACTTACGCCTGAACTGGGATGGATTAATTTATTTACAAAATATTCTCAAAACGGCGATATATGGCAAAATGAGCCTATGTCAAATGAAGATCTGGAATACATAAGCTCCAAAATTTTTGCAACTGGTGCTTCTCTTGCATTTCTCCGTTACTTCCATATACTTAAGGATTTGCCCTGGTGTGAAGACTACTGCAAAATACTTAAAAAATATGCGGACTATAAAAAAGAGAATTCTCCCACTGCCGAAACAAGAAAGTATCTGGAAACACCCGAATGTGGTGCAATACTGGAAAACGGTTCTCTTATAAAAGCCAAATACCCCATAGGTATTATGGAACACAAAGACGATACTTCCACCATAGCAAATGACTTTGATACTCAGAATGCCGTCTTCCGCATTGATACTCTTTATGCCGCAGACAGCTATGATTCCGAGGGAGCTGTAACTCTTCTTGATATTGATGAAAATGCACCAATAGAAACCAAAGAATACCGTTTTGATTCACCTGTAGATTCCAAGGGTAATATGGGACTTGGTGTGTGGTGCTACGGTGACAACTCGGGTGCAACGGTATGCATAGCGCTTAGAAACTTTGCTATGAATGTACAGAGGAACTCTCAGCACTTTATCAAGGTTGACTTTTCCGGATGGAAGTACTTTGCCTTCCACGAAAGTCAGAACGGTACTCTTCCTGCAAGTGAGTGGCCAAGAAAAGAGCTTGAATACTTAAACTACAACAACCTGCAGAAATTCTATCACCACTACAGAGTTATGATAGATTACTCTGCAATAGAAGGTGTTGATATTACCGTTAAAGGCTCCGACAAAATACGGCTTAAACCCATTAAATTTGTTCCTAAAATTGAGCCGCAATGGATAAACCCCACCATCACTACGGAAAAATCAGTTATGAAGATAAATACTACCCTTTCTCCCGACGATATACTAACCTTTGACGGCGAAAAGTGTGTTGTTAAGGACTGGAAAGGATATGTCAAGGATACACCGTCATTTGAGGGTGAATTCATAGTTCCAAAGGGCAAGAGCATTATAAAAATGACTCACGACGGAGACGATAAGTACTCCAGAGCTAAGATAACCCTTACTCTGAAGGGAGAAAAACTACAATGATAGCAAAGAACACACGGCAAAAAAGCTGTGTGTTCTTTGTTGTTATTGTATATTGAAAATTCAAATAGCTCTTGTTTACCGGTATCATCCTTCCGCCTTTGGCAGCTTCCAGTGATATCGGGTGGCAAGCATCCTTATGACGAAAATGCAGGTCATTGCCGCAGCTGCACCAAATGTGGTGTTGATGTCAAACTTTCTCATGATAAAATAAACCGTGCATCCGGCAAGGGATGCCAGAGCATATATGTGCTTTTTGAGTACATAGGGAACCGTGTTTGCAAGAACATCACGGAAAATACCTCCGCCGACACCTGTTGTCATACCCATAAGCAAACAAAACAGCATCTTATTGTCATAACCTGCCTTGCAGGCTATTTCTGTTCCAAGAACAGAAAAAAGCGAAAGCCCCAGTGCGTCAAAAACATTGTTCACTGTTTCTATAATCTCAGTAAAATCCGCAAAATGACTTCTGGTAACATAGGCAAATACAAAAACAAGAATGGCAGTAAGTGCCGCTATGACAATTATGATAGAATCCGAAAAAATTCTCGGAGGCACCTGACCTATGAGCACATCACGAATCATTCCGCCGCCTACGGCAGTTATGCACCCAAGAAAGAGAACCCCAAACAAATCGAGCTTCTTCCCTATAGCTACAAGAGAGCCGGAAACAGCAAATGCCACAGTTCCTATTATCTCAAGAATTCGTATGGCTATCTCGTACATACATTCACACTTCCTCCGGTTTGTAACTCTTGTTAATCATTCTTATAAGTGCGTAGTTCTCCGCCTTTTGGGGCAGTTTGAGCTTGACGGTCATCTGTGCGTGAGGAGCACTATCTATGAGGTTATCCCTTTCGTCGTACATGTCCCCCACAGTAAAGCTGAAATTTTCGCTTCCGGGGTTTATTACTTCAAGCACATCGCCTTTTTCAAACTTATTTCTCTGTTCCAGTACTGTTACACCGTCATCTTCTCCCATAACCACGGCGGCTATGGTATACTCCTGAATGTAGGTGTTACTGGTATATAGCTGATGTTTTTCCGTAGGCTTGCCAAAGTAAAAGCCGTTGGTATATTCCCTGTGGCTAACCTTGGTAAGCTCCTCCAGAATGGAGTCCGCCACCTTGTAGCCCTCGCCTTTTTCAAAATATGCATCTATTGCCTCACGGTATGCCTTTACTACCGTTGCCACATATAGCTCGTTCTTTACTCTGCCCTCAATCTTGAAGCTGGAAACTCCCGCTTCAATAAGCTGGGGAATGTGTTCTATCATACACAAGTCCTTGGAATTGAATATAAATGTACCTCTTTCGTTTTCAAAAACAGGCATATATTCTCCGGGGCGTCTTTCCTCCATAAGATAGTACTTCCAACGGCAGGGATGCGCACAGGCACCTCTGTTGGAATCACGGTGTGTAAGGTAATTACTGAGAAGGCATCTTCCCGAATATGATACACACATTGCACCATGTACAAAGCACTCTATCTCCATATCCGTTGGGGTTTTTTCCCTTATTTCGCTGATCTCTCCAAAGGACAGATCTCTTGCAAGTATCACTCTTTTTGCACCAAGTTTGTACCACATATTTGCCGAAGCATAATTGGTATTGTTTGCCTGAGTGCTGACATGGATATCAAGATTTGGTGCAACCTCCCGCACTATGGAAAAAGCACCCAAGTCCGAAATGATAATGGCATCTGCACCAAGCTCATCCACCTGACGGACAAAATCGGGAAAGTTATCAAGGTCTGAATTATGAGGAATGATGTTTGCAGTAATATAGACCTTTGCACCCCTCTCGTGAGCAAACTCTATACCCTCTTTTATCTCATCTATTGTAAAATTCTTTGCGGCAACGCGGAGCGAAAATGCCTCACCACCTATATATACGGCATCGGCACCGTACATTATTGCGTATTTGAGCTTGGCAAGGCTTCCTGCAGGAGCGAGAAGTTCGGGTTTATTCATTGGTATCTGCCTCCTTTTTTACGGATATTGACATTCCGTCACCTATGGGTATTATGGATGTAGTAAGGGACGGGTGTTTGCAAAGAAAGTCAAGAAATTCCCTTATATGCCCCACTATTGCGTAGTGCTTGCGGGGCAAAAGATCATCGTTTGCCGTCATCCCCTTGTAGAGAATATTGTCACATATTATTATGCCGCCGTCGCTGAGCTTTGGAAATATCACATCAAAATAGTGTCTGTACTGACTCTTGTTGGCATCAAGAAAAAGCATATCAAACTTGCCCTCAACGGTGGTTATGGTTTCCTCAGCAGGACCTTCTATAAGATGGATTACATCCTCTTTGCCTGCTTTTTTGATGTTTTCCCGTGCTATGGAGGCATACTTTTCGTCTTTTTCCAGAGTTATTATTTCCCCTCCGGACTTAATATGTTCCGAAAAGAAAATGGAAGAATAACCGATGGCACTTCCTACCTCCAGTATACGCAGAGGTCTTTTGTAATCAAGAAGTGATGCGAGAAATGCCTTGACCTCTCGCTGTATTATTGGGATAAAACGCTCATCGGCATAATCCTCAAGCTCCTTTAAAAATCCTTTGCTCTCCTCAACGGTATTTACGATGTAGTCTACTATGTAATTGTAGTTGATATTGTCTGTCATAATTAACCTCTTAAAGTTAAAGTGTTTCAATGACTGTATTTT
>JAZQBI010000143.1:0-2572 GCA_045545635.1 Clostridia bacterium
TGCCAAATCTCACCTCTCGACGTGCCCTCGCACGCCTTCGGGTTACCACTCAAAGCAAGGAAAAGCCTTGCTTTGAGTTCGATTTGACAATTCCGAATCGTATTTTCCTATTCCCCAAGGGGACTGTAAATTAATTCCGACGAATTAATTTACAGTCCCCTTTACAATTTTATTTACCGGTAAACTTGTTAAGTGCCACCATTGAAATAACAATGATACCCGTAACAACAAAAATACCCAGCATACCTCTGCCCATTATGGGGAGAGAACCTAAAAAAGCACCTACATCTAAAGAAAATTTCATATTGCTACCTCCTTAACCTACAAGATTCAGTATAAGTCCGCCTGCTATTACAGAAGCTATCTGTCCGGACACATTTACACCAACGGTATGCATAAGAAGGAAGTTGGAAGGATCTTCCTTAAGTCCCATCTTGTGAATTACTCTGGCAGACATTGGAAATGCAGATATTCCGGCTGCACCAATCATGGGGTTAATCTTCTTCTTTGTAAAGAGATTGAGAATCTTGGCAAATATTACACCGCCTGCAGTATCAAATACAAAGGCAAATAGACCAAGAAGTATGATAAGGAGTGTGTTGGGGGTCAAAAATGCTTCATAATGCATCTTTGTTGCAATGGTGATTCCGAGGAAGATTGTTATGAGATTTGCAAGAACCTTCTGTGCTGTTTCCGAAAGGGAATCAAGAACACCGCACTCACGGATGAGATTACCAAACATAAGGAATCCTACAAGAGACACACTCTTGGGTGCTACGATACCAACTACAACCGTTATTATTATGGGGAAAAGTATTTTTGTAAGTTTGGAAACAGACTTTTCCTCATAAGACATCTTGATGCATCTTTCCTTTTTGGTTGTAAGAAGCTTTATTACAGGGGGCTGAACTATGGGAACAAGTGCCATATATGAATATGCGGCAACCATAATTGCACCCACATACTGAGAACCGAGCTTCTGAGCTACAACAATGGAAGTGGGGCCGTCTGCAGCACCGATTATTCCTATGGAAGCGGCATCATTCAGGTCAAAGCCAAAGAGAGATGCAAGACTCAGTGTCATAAATATGCCAAACTGTGCCGCCGCACCAAATATCATCAGCTTTGGATTGGACAGAAGCGGACCGAAGTCAATCATTGCACCAATGCCTATAAAAAGTATCAACGGAAAAAGCTCGTTAGCTATTCCGGCATCAAAAAGAATGGACAGTGCCCCTTCTTCTCCCGCCTGTGTTATTGCACCCGACAGAGGCAGGTTAACCAATATAGCACCAAAGCCCATAGGCAAAAGCAGTGTAGGCTCCATATCCTTTGCAATAGCAAGGTATATAAGTATACCGCCTATTGCCCACATAACCATCATCTGCCACTGAATGTTTAATACATTCCCGAAAATTTCTTGCATTTTATAACCTCCTTATTTCTGAAGAGAGCACAAAAAAATAGACTTCCGCCACATAAAAATGAGGCAAAAGTCTCGCTGTTTAATACATTAGCAGGAAAAAATTCCGTATTGACGCACCTGTAACGATATAACCGCCGCTACTCCCCTTTGCTTTATTTTATTATATACCTTTTTGGATAATAATGTCAATCTTTATTTCCTATTATCAAAATTATGAACAAATCCCCGGAAAAATTTACAATATTTTTGTTGCTTTTTTACAACAAGGTGTGGTATACTTTAATCAAGGATTATATTCTCCGACGAGACTATATAATCAATTTCAGCGCGAAAGAAGGTATAGGTATGAAATTACAAATCACAGGAAGAAAAATTGACATCACACCCGGTCTTAGGGATTATACTACAAGTAAGCTCTCTAAGCTGGATAAGTTTTTTGGTGATGAAGCTAACGCCGAAGTTACCTTTTCTGTACAAAAGGACAATCACATCGTGGAGGTTACGGTTTCTCACAAGGGCATCATATACCGTGCGGAAGTCAGTGAACCCGATATGTACGCATCCATAGACAGAGTGGAGGATGTACTGGAAAGACAAATACGCAAGCAGAAAACCCGTCTGGAAAAGCAACTCCGCTCAGGAGCATTTGACCAATCGGCGGAATTTGGTGATATAGAAGAGGAAAAAGAATTCAAAGTCGTAAAGACAAAAACCTATTCGGCAAAACCAATGAGCGTGGAGGAAGCAATCCTCCAGATGAATCTTCTGGGGCATTCGTTCTATATATTCAACAATTCCGAAAACATGGACAAAAATGTTGTATATAAAAGAAAAGACGGAAATTACGGTCTGATTGAACTGGAATAAACTAATTAAAATGAGGTAAAAAATTCAGATTAAAATGAATTTTTTACCTCATTTTTATATATTATCATATTTGATTTTGGAATATACAAATTCCTGACTGCCGTAAAGGCTGAATCTTCCTGACATCATGTAGCTTACCGAGCATACTATGGCAAAAACTACAGCCCAATCAGCTCCAAAAACTTCAATAGCAAGGAATAACGATGCAAGAGGACAGTTGACAACACCGCAAAACAGTGCAACAAATCCCATTGCTGCTCCCATGGTGGGATCTAATCC
>JAZQBI010000144.1:0-3485 GCA_045545635.1 Clostridia bacterium
TTGCAATATCACTCCACTTTGCGTAGAATGTGAGGTCACCTGTTGTTCCCTCTGCTATTTCTTTTATTGCATTACCGGTAAATTCGGCATTGTCATACCATCCCTCAAAGTCGTATGCATCAGATATTGCATCCTTGAGTGCAAGAGGAAGATCATCGGATGTGTACTTTTTGGGTGCATCTGCAGGATAATCACCCTTGCCGTCAAGAACATAGGTAATATCATAGGTCGGTACAGGAGGTGTTGTCTTAAGCTCCCATTTTGCATAAAATGTCTTATTACCTGTTGTGCCAACGGTAATTTCTTTTATTTCACTGTCGTTAAATGCTGCATCTTCAAACCATCCCTTGAATTCGTATTCACCGTTTTTGTCGGTAAGGGTGGGAAGCGGCAACGGTAAATCCTTTGCTGTATACTTTGCGGGAGCATCAGCGGGAAGTTCACCTATTCCGTCAAGATCATAGGTAATATTATATACAATAAGAGCTTTGATTGTTATGTTGTCGCTAACCTTATCCTCAAGCTTAACCTCTGTTCCGTCTTCGTATACAAAGATTACATCATACCCCAAGGCAACTTGATCTGCTTTGAATTTATTCAAAGCATCTGTAAGATCTTTGCTTGAAGAAAGTGCATTATCCTTTACTACAGGATAATTCTTGCCGTCAAAGGTTACATTCTTATATTCAACAACAGTACCGTCGGGTTTAACGGTTATGTCCATTGTCAGCTTCTTGAATTTAACGGACTTCACGCCGTTTTTGTCTACAACTGTAGCGATTTCGGTATCATCACCGTAGGAGAAGGTTACGGGAAGTTCCTCATCGGTATTTATTTCATATACCATCGTAAAGAGTACATTGTCCGCTTGAGAAAGAGCTTCATCTGTAATACCTTTATCAGGATTATCCCATACTATTGTTTCACTTTTATTAACAAGAAGACCGTCACTGAAGAAATCGGAGCGTACTTCTTTGAGTTTAAGCTCGTCATCACAGGTCTTCCGGACATAAAGGGACAGTGACTGGATGTCGGGTAAATCCACGGGGACCTTGCTGAGTGTTACATTGATGGTAACGGTATCCTTGGAGCCGTCATCCACATACTCAAAGCCAAGTTCAGCCTTTTTCACCCATTTTGCATAGAAGATCTTGTCACCTGTTGTTCCAAGAGCAATCTGAGTTATTGCATCATTGTCACAATCAATATTGTCATACCAACCTTCAAAGGTTTCGTCATCAGTATCTTCAAGGTCAGGGAGATCAACTTTCTTTTCCACCGTGTATGTGTCGTATGTTTTCACTCCGTTGGAAATGTATGTTATCTGATATTCAATAGGAGTTTTGGGTTCTTTTATTATGATTGTTCTGTCATCTGTAACAGTGTCGGTATCTTTTACCTCTGCATTGTTATCGGAATAAACGAAGGTTACATCATAACCTTTCTTTTCCCAATCTTCCTTAACGGAATCCATAGCATTTTTAAGAGCCTGGCTAAGTGTATCGCCATCCTCTATTTCATACTTGCTGCCATTAAAGGTAATTGTATGAGTTACAACAGAAGGACCACTGCCCGAAGAGCTGCCGCCTCTTGTGAGGAAGGTTGCCTTTGTATCGAGAACAATGTTGTCAAATATCTTCTCTGTTCTGTAGTTATTGAAGTTAACAACACCGTTTACATCGTGTACAACTATAAATTCACCGACTCTGCATCCGTCACCTACGGTAACTCTACCTTCGCCGCCTCGGAAGAGAATTCTGCCGGAAACTCTTACATTGTTGAGAGTAAGTCTGCCGTTGCCTACACCGTCACCTACTATAAGGTCTCCGTTTACGGTGATGTTGGTAAGAACAACATTCTTTGCTCTTATTACAGTTGTGCCGTAGGTAGCATTCTTAATCTCACCGTTGTCGGGGAGATAGGTTTTGAAAATATTGAACATTACCTGTGCAAATTCTTCTCTGGTTATGTAGTCACCGGGGTTAATTTCTCCAAGTTCGTTGCCGTTTACATATCCTCTGTTAACAAGTGCATTAACATAGGAAAGTGCCCAGGGAGAAATCTCATCACTGTCGGAAAACTTCTTGAGACCGGATGAGTCATTGCTCTCTATAACAAGTGCTCTTGCAAGAATTGCAAACACTGATTCTCTTGTTATATAACCCTCCGGGTTCATTTCGGAAGAGCTTACACCTACCAGTGTACCCATGTTTACCGCCTTGCGGATATCGTCATAATACCACGCATCAGTGGGAACATCCTTATATTTGGAAATGTTCGCCTTTACGGTTGCACCAAATGCACGGTTGATTATTGCCGCGGTTTCCGCTCTTGTAATATAGTCCTTTGGTGCAATAATACCGCCACCCTTTCCTTGCAGTAAGCCGTTGTCTACCGCATGAGTGAGTGCAGTATCGGACCATGAACCAACCGGAAAGTCCGAAAAATTGTCTGCTGCAGCGGCAAAGGCAAGCATGGGCATGGAGCTGAGCACCATCATAACTGCCATAAGAACCGCAAGCACTCTTGCTGAAATCTTCATTTTCTTCTTCCTCCTCCATTTATTTGTAATCTTCGTCATTCAAACGATTGAGATAATACGATTTTTTGAGACTTTTCTCTTTATAATAGTAGGTTTGTATTTCCTTGACTACGGAAAGATCTCCGTTTACCTTAGTAAGTTCAGTCTCCAACTCATTCAGGAGAGTTCTGACCTTGCCGTCACATTCTCTTTCAAGAGCACTGACCTCGGCACTGTAGCTGTTTACTATGGCAGGTATCTGATCTCTCTTATATCGGATAGCTTCATAATCAGCATAAGCCTTGTCGCCTATTGCCTCAATTCTGCTTATGAAATCTGCCTGAATCACATAGAGTTCTGCTATTATCTCCGAGGCTCTGTCCTCGGAAGGCTCAGGTTTTTTGTCCTCCGCAGGAGGCTTGTTTGTCGGAGCTTCATTCTTTGTGTCCGTATTACCCGAAGTTACGCCGGCTGCGGGCTTCTCTGTTTCCTTGCCGGTATCCGTCTTACCGGAAGTTGTTCCGGTAGTTGGTTTTTCTGTTTCCTTGCCGGTGTCCTTCTTGCCGGATGTTGTTCCGACAGTGGGTTTTTCCGTTTCCTTGCCGGTGTCCTTCTTGTCGGATGTTGTTCCGCCGGTCGGCTTTTGGGGTTTCTTGCCTTCATCAGGTTTTTCTTCCGTAGCGGGACTATCTTCTTTGGAAGCAATAACTTCTTCCAGAGTAACATCGCCCTTTACAATGGAAACTGCTTCTTCCTTGGTTATTGTACCGTCGGCAAGAGCTTTGCTTTCCTCTTCCGTAAGGTCTCCTCTTATATTTATATGAGGATTTTCTTCGGCAATTTTTTCCATTTTTTCTTTATTTTCTTTCATCTGACCTTCTATTTCTTCACGGTCATATCGCTGTGAATTAACAAAAGAAACAGCATTATCCCAATTCAGCAATGTAAGTACATTTTTGAATTT
>JAZQBI010000145.1:0-9306 GCA_045545635.1 Clostridia bacterium
CTGGAGGGGCGGAGGTATTGCAGAGTTTACATCCATAATACTCGGCAAGGAAAACGGCACAAAAAAGGAACAGCTAAAATTAGTTGCAGACGGCAAATATGATAAAGATTGCATCCTTATGATAGGCGATGCCATAGGTGATTTGGAAGCGGCAAAAAGCATCGATGCCCTGTTCTATCCCATTATCGCAGGCAAAGAAATCGCATCGTGGAAGCAATTCCACGATGAAGCTCTGCAAATGTTCTTTGACGGTAAATATGCAGGCGAATACGAAAATAAGCTTATTGATAATTTTTACTTATGTTTTGAAGAATAATATATAAACATAAATTTAACTAAAAAAAGACATCCAACGGATGTCTTTTTTTGGAGCGGAAGACGAGATTCGAACTCGCGACGTTCACCTTGGCAAGGTGACGCTCTACCACTGAGCCACTCCCGCAAACAATATTTATCTTTTCGATGGAAATAATTATAACACTAAATACAGGTTTTGTCAAGATAAAATTTTAAAATAAATTGTACACAACAAAATTTCATCAAACTGATTGACATTTGTACAATTTATATATATAATTTAGAGTATATATTTTTTGGGAGAATTTTCTATGAAGAAGCCGGGAAAAATTGTTATAAAAGAAACTTCATACATTTCTATATTTGAAATTATTTTCAGCATTGTACTACAAATTGTATTTATTTTAACCAATCATTGGGATTACACGGTTATATTAGGTAATATCCTTTCGGCTTTTCTGGCAGTCGGTAATTTTTTCTTTATGGGTGTTGCATTGGAAAAAGCCGTATCGGAAAGCGAAAAACGAGCTCGTGCAATTGCAAAGATTTCGCAGACGATACGACAACTTGTTCTTTTTGTTGTTGCAGCACTAGGTGTAGTTCTTCCCTACTTTAATAATTGGGCTGTTTTAGTACCTCTTTTTTTCCCAAGAATTGCTATATCGCTAAGACCGCTGTTTGGAAAAAATAAATAATAAATCTTCTTGTATCGGAGGTGATGATTTATGAAAAAGCAAAGCAAAGTTTTTTTGGTAACTGACATCGTATATCTCACGATTATGATTCTACCAATACTTCTTGGCATAATCATCAAGATTTTTACAACACCGCCGTCAGACGGCATTTCTATATCAGGTGCATTGATATTTTTTACAATACCAATGCCCATTCAAAATTTACCTATTACGGAATCACAAGTTAATTCGTGGCTTGTCATTATTTCAATTCTGGGGCTATGCCTTTATCTAACGCACGGTCTCAACACAAAAAAACCTACCCGCAGGCAACACATTGCTGAGATGCTCGTTGAGCTGTGTGATAAAATGGTTATAGGAAATATGGGAGAATATTTTGCGGGATTTTCCCCGTTTATTGCCTCTATATTGGCTCTGTCTGCTTTTTCAAGTCTTATAGCTCTTTGCGGACTGTATGCTCCTACTTCTGACATTAATATTGTTGGCGGATGGGCGATTCTTGTATTTGTGCTGATAACATATTATAAAATGAAGTGCGGACCTCTGATGTATATCAAGAGTTTTGCAGATCCGGTTCTTATGGCACCGCTTAATATAATAAGTGAATTTGCAACGCCGGTATCGATGGCTTTTCGTCACTACGGAAATGTTCTTTCAGGTTCTGTTATATCCGTTATGCTTGCAACGGGACTTGGCGGACTTTCAAACATTTTACTTGGCTGGCTCCCCGGTTTTCTTGGAGAGTTACCACTTCTAAGAATAGGTATCCCTGCCGTTTTGTCAATTTATTTTGATGTATTCAGCGGAGTGCTTCAGGCATATATATTTGCAATGCTGACAATGCTCTATGTTTCCGGAGGATTCCCTATTGAGGAATATTTTAAACGTAAATCAAAAAAAGCAAATAAACAAACTATTTAATTAATTTAGGAGGAATTTAAAATGGAAATTGCTGTTGCTATTATTTTAGGATGTTGTGCACTTGGTGCCGGTACTGCCATGATCGCAGGTATCGGACCCGGTATTGGTGAAGGTAATGCTGTTGCAAAAGCCTGTGAAGCTATCGGACGCCAGCCCGAATGCAAAGGCGATGTAACATCTACAATGCTTATGGGTTGTGCGATTGCAGAAACAACAGGTCTTTATGCACTTATCATTGCAATACTTCTTCTTTTTGTAACACCCGGAATGTTTGTGGATATCTTGACAGAAACTTTAAAAATTTTAGGCTGATACAGTATTAAGGATGTGAAAATTTATGCAATCTCTGGATGTCATTTCTGTAAATATCTGGAATATTCTGATATCCCTTGCCAATCTCCTGATACTTTTTCTTATTATTAAAAAGTTTCTTTATAATCCTGTAAAAAATGTTCTGGCAAAAAGACAGAGCGAGGTGGATTCTGTTTACTCATCTGCCGATGAGGCAAACCGAAACGCTCAGGAAAACAAAGAAAAATGGGAAACAAAGCTTAATTCTGCTTCTCAAAAAGCCGATGAACTCATTCAGGAAGCTGCAAACAAAGCAGAACTCAGAGGAGACAAGATTATTTCCGACGCTAAGGAAAAAGCAGAAAGTATACTCCGTCAGGCAGAATCCGAAGCTGATCTTCAGCTCAAGAAAGCACAAGCCGGAATTAAAACAGAAATTGTTAATATATCCGCACTGCTTACGGAAAAAATGCTCAATCGTGAAATCAATACAGAAGATCACCGTGCTTTGATAGATTCTGTTATTGACAATATAGGTGATACCAATGACTGAAATGAATAGAGAGTACGGCACTGCCCTTTTTATGCTTGCAAAAGAGCTCGGTGTCGAAAATGAGTATGTACTCGCTCTGGAATGTGTGGAGGAAGTGTTTGACGGCAATCCTCAGTATCTTGATTTTCTTTCATCTCCAAATATATCAATAGACGAAAGATTATCTGCACTTGAAACTGCTTTCAAAGATTCAGTACCTCGGAATGTCCTTTCATTTGTTCAGCTTTTGTGTGAAAAAGGACGTATCAATTCTCTTAAGGGCTCAATTGAGGAATACAAAAAGCTTCTCGATGCACAAAATAAAGTTTCCACAGCATTAGTAACGAGTGCCGTGGAGCTAAATGATAATGAAAAAGAAAAGCTACAGTACAAGCTTGAAATTAAAACAGGACATTCTGTTATTTTGGAGTGTCGTGTTGACAGCTCAATAATGGGAGGAATACTTGTAGAGATTGATGGTAAGACCATTGATGCCACTCTTAAGAACCGCCTCCATGAAGTAAAGGATGTGATATCACAATGACTTCAAGACCAGAAGAAATCAGCAGTATAATAAAAGAACAGATAAAAAACTATAAATCTCGTATTGAAATGAAAGAAACCGGAAGTGTAATACTTGTAGGTGACGGTATTGCAAGAGTCTACGGTTTGCGTGATTGTATGTCAAGTGAGCTTCTTGAATTTGATGACGGAAGCTATGGTATGGCACAGAATCTTGAAGAGGAAACTGTGTCAGTTGCACTATTGTCTGATAATAACGCTATCCGTGAAGGAACAACAGTTAAACGAACAGGAAAAGTTCTTTCTGTGCCTGTAGGTGATGCACTCCTCGGAAGAGTTGTTGATGCATTGGGACAGCCTATTGACGGCAAAGGACCGATTTCGTCAACAGAAAGTCGACCAATTGAATCGGAGGCACCGGGTATCATAGAAAGACAAAGTGTTTCTGTACCTCTCCAGACAGGTATAAAAGCTATTGATAGTATGATACCTATAGGCAGAGGCCAAAGAGAGCTTATAATCGGTGACAGACAAACCGGAAAAACAGAAATTGCCATTGATACAATAATTAATCAAAAAAATACCGGTGTAATCTGTATATATGTTGCTATCGGGCAGAAAAACACTTCTGTTGTACAGCTTGCAAATGAGCTTAAAAGAAACGGTGCAATGGATTATACCATCATCGTTTCCGCATCAGCATCGGAATCAGCACCGCTTCAGTATGTTGCTCCATATTCCGGTTGTGCTATGGCGGAATATTTCAGAGAAAAAGGTAAAGATGTTCTCATAATTTATGATGATCTTTCCAAGCACGCTGTTGCTTATCGTGCTCTCTCCCTCCTTATACGTCGTCCTCCGGGCCGTGAAGCATACCCCGGTGATGTTTTCTATCTTCATTCCCGTCTTCTGGAACGAGCGGCTTGTGTGTCAAAAGAATACGGTGGCGGATCAATTACTGCACTTCCTATAGTTGAAACCCAGGCAGGCGATGTATCCGCATACATTCCCACAAATGTCATTTCAATTACAGACGGTCAGATTTTTCTTGAAACTGAACTTTTCCATTCAGGAATTATGCCTGCTATTAATCCCGGTATATCTGTTAGCCGTGTTGGCGGTTCAGCTCAGTTAAAAGCAATGAAAAAAGTGTCCGGAGAGCTCAAACTGTTGTATTCTCAATACAGAGAGCTTCAATCATTCGCACAGTTTGGAAGTGATCTCGATTCCGATACCAAAGCGCGTCTTGCACTTGGAGAGCGCATTGTTGAAGTTTTGAAACAAGGTAGAAATGCACCAATAAGAGTTGGATGTCAGGTAGCTATTGTTTATGCTGTTATAAATGGTTACTTAGATAGTGTACCTGTTAATAAGGTAAAGGAATACGAAGCCGAACTATATGAAAAGCTCGAAAACAAATACAACGAGCTTCTTGTCAGATTCGAGAGCGGATTTTACGAAGAAAGTGATATTGATAATCTAAAAAAAGCCTTACAGGAAATGCAGAGGTGATGTAAATGGGTGCAAACACTAAGCAACTTCGTACCCGAATCAAAAGCGTCAACTCTACCCTTCACCTTACAAAAGCAATGGGACTTGTCGCTTCTTCAAAAATTCGTCGTGCAACCGATGCTATGAATAAAAGTCGTGAATACTCAAAATCTCTTATTGAACTCATCGAAACACTGACCTTATCACCCGAATGTGATAAAAGTCCTTTCCTTACTGAAAAAAATGATAAACCACGAATGAAAATCATTGTTATCGCCGGAGATAGGGGTCTCGCAGGAGGATACAATGCAAACATTTTCAGATTAGCCAAAGAGTATTCAGATGCAGAATTTATTGCTATCGGAAAAAGAGCGGTAGACCGATTTGGCGGTCAGATGCTCTATGCAGAGAATTTTTGCTATGATGATGCACTTAATATGGCAAAAAAACTTTGTGAAGACTTTCGGAATAACAACTACGATTCACTAGGTATAATCAGTACAAAATATGTTTCTATGCTTACTCAGGAACCGTACTACACAGAAATTCTTCCACTCAAAAAAAATCCGGATTCAAAGCCTACCGGAGTTGTTTTCGAACCTGATGAAGCCACAATATTACAGGTGGCTATAGGTGAATATGTGGCAGGGCTAATCGTTTCCCATGTAAGAGAAAGTTTTGCATGTGAAATAGCATCCAGAAGAAATGCGATGGATTCTGCAGGAAAGAATGCACAGGAAATGATAGATAACCTGCAATTGGAATACAATCGTGCAAGACAGGGTGCAATTACTCAGGAACTCACAGAAATTGTTGCCGGAAGCGGCTCTGTGAATTAAAAGGAGGAAAGAAAAATGTCTGAAATAGCAACCGGCAGTGTAAGTCAGGTTATGGGACCTGTTGTCGATGTTCGTTTTGAGCAAGGAACACTGCCTGCAATATATAATGCACTTACAATGCCTATCGGGGATAGAGTCCTCACCGTAGAAGTTGCTCAGCATATAGGCGACAACACTGCTCGTTGTATCGCAATGGCTTCTACCGATGGTCTCAGAAGAGGAACACCCGTAACAGACACCGGAAGTGCAATAGCTGTACCGGTCGGAAAAGAAACACTAGGTAGAATTTTTAATGTTTTGGGAAATCCCGTTGATAATAAACCGGCACCTCAAAATACTCCCCTATGGAACATTCATAGGGAAGCACCTGAATATGATGAGCTCTCCCCTTCTACCGAAATTCTTGAAACAGGAATAAAGGTTATTGACCTTATATGTCCCTATTCCAAAGGCGGAAAAATTGGTCTTTTTGGCGGTGCAGGAGTTGGCAAAACAGTTCTCATAATGGAACTTATAAATAACATTGCCAAAGAACACGGTGGACTCTCTGTGTTTACCGGTGTTGGAGAAAGAACCCGAGAGGGAAACGACTTGTATAACGAGATGATGGAATCCGGAGTTCTAAAAAACACAACCCTAGTGTACGGACAGATGAATGAACCACCCGGAGCAAGAATGAGAGTCGGACTTTCCGGACTTACCATGGCAGAGTATTTCCGTGATGAAGAAGGTCAGGATGTACTGCTCTTTATTGACAATATCTTCCGCTTTACTCAGGCAGGCTCAGAAGTGTCTGCACTTTTGGGAAGAATGCCGTCAGCAGTTGGATATCAGCCTACACTTGCAACCGAAATGGGTGCATTGCAGGAAAGAATAACATCTACCAAAAAAGGATCAATCACATCAATTCAGGCAGTATACGTTCCTGCCGATGACCTTACAGACCCTGCGCCTGCAACAACCTTTGCTCATCTTGATGCTACCACTGTTCTATCAAGAGGTATAGCATCACAGGGTATTTATCCTGCAGTTGATCCTCTCGAATCAACAAGCCGTATGCTTTCGCCCGAAACCCTTGGCGAGGAACACTACAGTGTTGCCAGAGAGGTACAACGAATACTCCAACGTTATCAGGAGCTTATGGATATAATAGCAATTATGGGTATGGACGAACTCTCTGATGAGGATAAACTACTTGTACAAAGAGCCAGAAAAATTCAAAGATTTCTTTCACAACCCTTTACTGTTTCGGAAAAGTTTACTGGTATAGAAGGAACTTATGTTCCCCTTTCTGAAACAATCAGAGGATTTAAAGAAATTTGCGAAGGTAAACATGATGACCTTCCGGAGTCTGCTTTCCTGTTTGCAGGAACGATAGATGATGTTATAGAAAAGGCGAAAGGAATGTAAATATGAAAACCTTTAACCTTACAATTTCATCTCCTGATGGTGATATATTTAAAGATGAAATCAATATGATATCACTGAGAGGTACCGAGGGAGATTTCGCTGTTATGGCAGGACATATTCCCTTCGTCACAGCAGTTGTTGCCTGCGACTGCAAACTGGAGCTTAGTGATAATACCGAGAAAACAGGACATACAGATGGTGGAATACTAACGGTATCGCCAACCGGTGTTACTTTTCTCTCAGGGAGCTTCCGGTGGAATAACTGAATGTTTTAAAATCAAAGAAAATGGCTATAGCAAAACAAATTAATTCATTTTGCTATAGCCATTTTTTGATATATTTTTAAAAACTCTGCATATATATTACATAAAGAATAAATAATGCGGAGGAAATAATGAAACTCTATGTATTTACAATGAAAAACTTATTAATGAACATTGCAGGATTTGCGGTTCTTGCAATGCTTATAGTTGTTAATTATAACAGCAGTCAGGAGGTATTTCAGGCACAAAGTGTTCGTGAAATACCTATATATTGCGTTGAAACGGACAGTAGAGTGTGTGCACTCAGCTTTGATGCTGCATGGGGAGCGGAAGATACGGATCTTCTTATTGAAATTCTTGATAATTACGGTGCCAAAGCTACTTTTTTTGTTGTAGGTGAATGGGTTGATAAATTTCCGGAACAGGTCAGAAAGCTTCATGAAGCCGGACATGATGTAATGAATCATTCTGACACACATAAATATCTCACTAAAACAAATAACGAGGAGTTGGTTCAGGAAATAGAAAATTGCAGTAATAAAATAGAAAAAATCACGCAAAAAAGGCCTGATCTCATCAGACCTCCTTACGGTGATTATAACGAAGATGTAGTGAAAAAGCTTAAATCTATGGGTTACTACACAATTCAGTGGGATGTCGATTCTCTTGACTGGAAGGATTTGTCGGCAGATCAGATATATGACAGGGTTACGGAAAAGACAAAAAACGGCTCTATAATTCTCTTTCACAATGCGGCAAAACACACTCCTGAGGCACTCCCAAAAATCCTTGAAAAGCTAAAAAAAGACGGCTACAGTTTCGAAAAAATTTCTGATATGATATACAAAAAGGACTACTATATTGACAATACAGGAAAACAAATAAGAATAAAGAAAAACTAAAAAATTGAAGGACATCGCTTGTCCTTCAATTTTTTATGCTGAATTAATAATTATTGAGCAAGTAGTCGTAATTTGCCTTTGCAGATGCAACGTTGGAAACCGGAGCTTTGTCAAGTTCTTCACAAAGAGGACCATCATATCCTGCCTCTTTCAGAACATCGAATACGCCCCTAAAGTCAACATTGCCCTTTCCAAGTTCGCAGAAGTTGCTGTAAACTTCAACACCGTTATCGGCACCGATACCTTCGGATACAACATCTGCATTCATAATATCCTTGAAGTGAGTAAAGTTTACGCGGTGAGCATACCTTTTAACAACAGCAACAGGATCGCAGTTGCCTGCAATAAGGTGAGCTGTATCGGGACAGAACGCCAAAAGGTCTTCACCTATGTGCTCCATAAAGTAATCTATTTCAGGCTCATACATTGCCCATGTATTGTGATGGGGATGGAGGTTTGCAGTTACTCCATATTCCTTAGCCTTCTTAGCAAAGCGTGTGATGAGAGCTACTTCATCATCAAGCTGTTTCTGAGAAAGTACATTACCCTCCGGTCTGCCCCATGTTGCCTGAAGGCTGATTCTTGTAACACCAAGCTTGGAAACAAAGCTCATTTCTTCTTCAATGTCCTTAAACCATTCGTCCTGCTCTTCGATGGGAGGAAGATGAAAGTAAAAACTCACAGGAGTTAAGTCGAATTCCTCGAGCATCGCTTTGTATGCATCGATATCCATATTAAAAGCGTGAATTGTTGATTTGGTACTTTCAAAGAGCTTGTAACCGATTTTACTTACTTCTTCGTATGCAAGTCTTACTTCATCAGGGGAAGATGTACCCCATGGCCAGATGGATGCAGTGATTCTTGATTTTGTGTCCATTTTCAAAATCTCCTTTTTTATTCATTATATAATTTATTTAATAATCTTACATTTTCTTCTACAAGATGAGCTCCCAGATTTTCGTCAAAAGGCGGAATACTTGCAGCACGGAAAGAAAGAACCTCATAACCTCCGTAAGAAATCTGTTCCTTGGTGGGAAGATAACCATAGCTTCCTCCTGTTAGTCCAAGAAGAATTGTATTTTTAAATGGTGATTTCTCTTTGAGTGTAAGAGCGATTTCTGTGAATGCTTCAAACGGGAAAGG
>JAZQBI010000146.1:0-21033 GCA_045545635.1 Clostridia bacterium
TATATACTGATGGAAATTGGATGTATTTTTCAGTTTCAGAAAATGATACCGCATATACTTCATCTACAGTAATGAAAAATGGAAATATCTTAACAATACATACTGAATTATATAATTTTACAGCACCGTATGACATACTTATTGTTGGTTACAAAGGTAATCAATTTGTTACGATGAAAAGGGTTTCGCACAACGAACAAAATTCGCCGTATACTCTTGAGGGCGATATAGACAAAATCAAAGTAATGGTATGGAGTGATTTATCAACACTCAAACCGTTATGTGAGGCAGAGGATATAACAAGCGATAAATTTATAATTGAATAGCAATAATCAGCAAAAAAAGAACAGGCAAGTCAAGGGTAAATGTACGAGCTATACTCGTCCTTGACAAACCTGTTCTTTTTTGCAGTATGTCAGTTAAGGGGATTTAAGCCGAAAAACGGACTTAAATCCCCTTTTTCAAAAAGTGTTGATTTTAGAACTTTGTCACGCAATAGAACCCCTTTTTTGATGTTTTGAATATAAAACCATTACCTAGTCTGTTTTCGTGGTTTTTAACCGCATAAAATAAGCGTTTTTTAACCTCTATTGTGTGACATTTTACCTCGTATAAACGAAAAACAGGCATATCACCATAAAAAGCGATATCCCTGACTTTCTTTTACACCCTGCTTGTCGGTAGATAGTGATATTTTCAATACTTCCTTATCACTACCCACCTAAAATGCGGGGTGATTTTTTATTATTCCTGTTCTTCTTTGTTTGCTTCTAATTCTGCAAGAGCATCTTTTCTGGAAAGGTTGTTTCTGCCCATCTTGTCGATTTCCACGAGTTTAACCATAATTTCGTCACCCTCGCTAACTACATCTTCAACCTTGTTTACTCTCTTGTTGTCAAGCTTGGAGATGTGTACAAGACCTTCACGGTTAGGCATAAACTCTACAAAAGCACCGAATTCCATTATCTTTGTAACCTTGCCCTTATAGATCTTGCCAACTTCCGGTTCTGCCACAATGCCCTCGATTGTTTCCAGAGCTATGTTTGCAGCATCTGTATCCTCGGAAAGGATGAATACGGAACCGTCGTCGTTGATATCAATCTTAACGCCTGTATCTGCAATGATCTTCTGGATTACCTTACCGCCTGTACCGATAACATCTTTAATCTTTTCCACAGGTACCTTGGTGGTAATAATCTTGGGAGCATACTTGGAAAGCTCACTTCTTACTTCGGGAATAGCTTTGAGCATTACTTCATCTAAGATGTAGTTTCTTGCAATTCTTGTCTTTTCAAATGCTTCCTTGATTATATCATAGGTGAGACCGTCTACCTTGATATCCATCTGAATTGCTGTGATACCTTCCTTGGTACCTGCAACCTTGAAGTCCATATCGCCGTAGAAGTCTTCCACGCCCTGAATATCTACCATTGTTATAAAGTCATCATCCTTGGTTACAAGACCGCAGGAGATACCTGCGACGGGAGCCTTGATGGGAACACCTGCATCCATGAGAGCCAGTGTACTTCCGCAAACAGAACCCTGTGATGTAGAACCGTTGGAGGAGAGAACCTCGGAAACAAGTCTTATTGAATATGGGAATTCCTCCTCGGAGGGGATTACAGGCTTAAGAGCTCTTTCTGCCAGTGCACCGTGACCGATTTCTCTTCTTCCGGGACCTCTGGAAGGCTTTGTTTCGCCAACAGAGTATGAGGGGAAGTTGTAGTGGTGCATATATCTCTTTGAGGTTTCCTCATCTATACCGTCTATTGTCTGGGATTCGCTTACAGCACCTAATGTTGCTATTGTAAGAACCTGTGTCTGACCTCTGGAGAAGAGGCCTGAACCGTGAGTTCTGGGGAGTACCCCTACCCTTGCACTAAGAGGTCTTATTTCATCAAGCTGTCTGCCGTCTACTCTCTTGTGATCTTCGTAGAGCCACTTTCTTACGATTTCTTTCTGTATCTTATAGAAAATCTCATCGATTTCCACATCTCTGCCTTCGCCTTCTTCGCCAAGGTGTTCCATAAGTTCATCTGTGAGGACCTTCATTCTTTCGTCACGGATTCTCTTGTCGTCGGTATCTATTGCAGCACATACCTTGTCATAGGAGAATGCATATACCTTGTCATAGAGGTCATGGTCAACCTCGTGAGCAATGTATTCTTCCTTGGGCTTACCTACTTCTGCAACGATTGTATCTATGAAATCACAGATTTTCTTGATTTCCTCGTGAGCATATACGATAGCACCGAACATTACATCTTCTTTAACCTCGTTTGCGCCGGCTTCTATCATAACGATTTTTTCTCTTGTACCTGCAACGGTAACATACATATCACTTACTTCTCTCTGTGCAAGAGTGGGGTTGATAACATATTCACCGTCAACAAGACCTACAACAACTGCACCCACAGGGCCTGCAAAAGGCATCTGAGATATGGAGATTGCAATGGATGCACCGTTCATAGCACAAACTTCGGGAGAGTTGTCTATGTCAACAGACATAACTGTTGTAACAAGACCTACATCGTTTCTGTAATCCTTGGGGAAAAGAGGTCTTATAGGTCTGTCAATAACTCTGGATGTGAGGATTGCCTTTTCGCTGGGCTTACCCTCTCTCTTTAAGAATCCTCCGGGAATCTTACCTACGGAGTACATCTTCTCTTCGTAGTCAACGCTAAGAGGGAAGAAGTCAACACCGTCTCTGGGTTTTGCAGAAGCTGTTGCAGTAGCAAGAACAACGGTATCTCCGTATCTTACCATAGCCGCACCGGATGCAAGCTGTGCAACCTCGCCCACTTCTACAGAGAATTCTCTGCCTGCAATGGTAGTGGTAAATGTCTTTTTCATACAAATTTTCCTCCTTGTTTTTTCAAGCGGAAAAATCTCCATCAGCAGTTAAATACAAGCTTTTCCCATAAAAAAGCGCATATTTAACTGCTAATCACCGATAGATTTTCCGCTTAATTTAATAATTAAAATATGCAAAACAGGCAAAGAGACGAAAGCCTCTTTGCCCGAATTGAAAACTACTTTCTGATGTTGAGTCTTGCGATAATGGAACGGTATCTTTCGATATCGATCTTTGCAAGATAGTTGAGAAGGCCTCTTCTCTTACCAACCATCATAAGAAGACCTCTTCTGGAATGATGGTCCTTCATGTTGGACTTGAGGTGTTCTGTAAGGTGGTTGATGCGGTGTGTAAGAATAGCAATCTGTACTTCGGGAGAACCTGTGTCACCCTCATGAGTAGCATATTCTTTGATGATAGCCTGCTTTGTTTCCTTTAACATTTTTGTTTCCTCCTTATTTAATAATTATGCCGCAAAACGGCTTGCAATCGCCTCGGTGCGAAGGCACGGTTGGAGAATCCAAAACCTTTGCATCGGGCTACAACTTGGATATTATAACACAAGATTTAGCTGTTGTAAATAGTTTTTTAAAAAATTTCTTATTTTTTCCACGCCTGAGGTGAGAAAAGCACCAGTATAGGGAATATCTCCAGTCTTCCGATGAGCATATCGAAGGCAAGGACAAGAGTGGAAAGCGGCGAATAACAGGAGAAATTCTGTGTGGGACCAACCTTTGCAAGACCCGGACCGATGTTATTGATGGTTGCCGCAACTGCCGTAAAGTTGGTGGTAAAGTCCAGATTATCTATGCTTATTACAAGAAGCGAAACAGCAAATATAATAAGATACGAAATCATAAATACATTTACCGACCTTATGGTTTCGTGCTCAACTGCCCTTCCGTCCATTGTAACCTTGTGGGTGCTCTTGGGGTGTGAGGCAATTTTTATTTCTTTGACAATGCTCTTTAAAAGAATAAGAATCCTGCTCACCTTGATACCTCCGCCGGTACTTCCTGCACTGGCTCCCACGAACATAAGAATAACAAGAATCGTCTTGGAAAGCTCAGGCCACAAATCAAAATCGACGGTACTAAAGCCTGTTGTAGTGATAATTGAGCCAACCTGAAAAGCACTGTGCTTCAGAGACTGTCCGTAGGAGTCAAACTGCGGCAGACAGTTTAAGCTTATCACAAGAGTGGACAAAGCTATTATGCCAAGGTATGTCCACATTTCCGATGAGCGTACTGCCAAAGAAAACTTTCTCTTAATAATAAGATAGTAAATGGAAAAATTGACACCGCACAGTATCATAAACACGGTAACTACAATCTGAAGGTATGAGGAGAAATCCGCCATACTGGAATTAAGAACTCCGAAACCACCTGTTCCGACAGTTCCAAAAGTGATGCAGAATGCATCAAATAAACTCATATCTCCAAGAAGAAGCAGTGCGAGTAACATCACTGTTATACCAAAATATATTGTATAGAGTATTTTTGCCGTAGAACGCACCTTGGGTACCAGCTTGCCAACAGAGGGACCGGTACTTTCCGCTTTCATAAGATACATATTGCTTCCGCCCGACAAGGGAAGAAGTGCCACAAGAAAAACTATTACCCCCATACCGCCTATCCAGTGGGTAAAGCTTCGCCAGAAAAGTATGGATTTCGGCACAATCTCCACATTCTTAAGTATTGATGCACCTGTGGTAGTAAATCCCGATGCGGTTTCAAAAAAAGCATCTATAAAATCGGGGATAGCTCCGGATATCATAAAGGGAAAAGCACCGAATACACTGAGTGCTATCCAGCTTAAAGCAACGGTAACAAAGCCGTCTCTGGAAAACAGTCTTTTTTCCAGAGGTTTTATTAAAGAAAGCGGTATGCCTGCTCCAAGACATATTATGATAGATATTAAAAAAGTAAAGTGCTCTCCGTCCTTTACTAACAGAGAACATATAAGAGAAAGAGCCATACAGATTCCCTCAAAGCTGATAACTCTGCCGAGAGTATGGGCAACTAATTTAATGTTCATAATCCGCTTACCTCAAAAACTCATTTATATCCTTGACACCGCTTTGGGTGGTAACAACTATTATTCTGTCTCCGGGAAGAATGGTATCTTTACCTCGGGGAATGATAATTTTTCCGTCCCGATTGATGGACGCTATAAGAACATTGGGTTTAAGTGAAATTTCCAGAAGGGTTTTTCCTGTCATAGGGTTATTCTTTTCCACATAGAATTCCAGTGCCTCTGCCTTGCCATCCAATATAAGATGCAGTGTTTCCACATTTCCTCCAAGGCTGTTTTCCTTTGCTCTTACAAAACGGACAATATGCTCCGAAGCAATGTTGCTGGGATTTACTATGGTATCAAGTCCCAGAGAGCCTATCACATTATCATAGGCTATGCGGTCTATTTTTGTTACGGTTTTGCCCTCGGTTTGTGTAGCAGCAAAAAGAGAAAGCATAATGTTTTCTTCGTCGATATTTGTAAGGGCTACAACAGACTCATAACGCGGAAGACCTTCCTCATAGAGAAGATCTGTATCTGTACCGTCACCGTTTATTACAGTTGTCTTGGGAAGAAGTGTACAAAGCTCCTCACATCTTGCAGTACTCTGTTCTATAATCTTGACCTTGATTCCCGACTGCATGAGAAGAGCAGCAAGATAGTAAGCAGTATCACTGCCTCCTATTATCAAACTGTCCTTGACACTGTTGGTCTTGAAGCCTATCTTGCTAAAGAAATCCGCCGCATTGTGCGGAGTAGCCACAAAGCTTACACGGTCACCGGAGCGAAGTATAAAATTACCGTCAGGAATAAATACTGAATCTCCTCTTTCAACACCGCAAATGAGTACATCACAATTTAATCGGGAACACATTTCCGCAATTTTCATATCACATATGGGAGAACCATCCTGAATACGGAATTTGAGAATTTCTACCCTGCCCTTGGAAAATGTATCTATTTGTATTGCCGAGGGGAAACGCAGGATTTTGGCAATTTCCCGCGCACATGCCCTCTGAGTATTCATAACCATTGCAAGCCCCAATTCGTCTTTTATAAGATGCAAAGACTTTTCATATTCAGGTTTTTTTACTCTGGCTATCGTTTCGCAATTACCGCATTTTTTGGCTATAAGACACGAAAGAAGATTTATTTCATCCGAGCCTGTAACAGCAATTACAAGGTCTGCCTTGTCAACTCCTGCCTCTCTCAGAACATCAGCATCGGTACCGCTTCCTACAACACCCATAATGTCAAATTCGTTGACTGTATCCCTGAGCCTTTCGGATATTACATCAATAACAGTTACCTCGTGTCCTTCTTCACTGCTGAGGAGTCCTGCAAGCTTATTTCCTATTTTCCCGACACCTACAACTATTATTTTCAATATGCTTCACCTCGTTATATACAAGCAACCTGCTTTTTCAATAATATTTCCTATAATATACAATAATTAAGACAATTATAATCCCAAAAGTTCTTTATGTCAATCAAAAAGGCGATGCAAAATAAATTGTATAGCGTTTACAGGCCTCATTACTGAACTTCCAAATGTCAAATCAGCAAAAACACCCGATAAATATACAGAAATCTGCAAAAAATGCAGATTTCTTGTGTTTTTTGGCCTATAAATTCTAAGCGAACTTCACCTCTTGACGTGTCCTCACAAGAGGTGAAGTTCGCTTATTCTGCGTCTTATTTTCCTAAGCATACGGTGTTCAACTCCCGTGTGCTTATCTCCAAGGGGTACGAAACTCTTATCTCTGTACTCTGCCGGAGCCGTCGCCCTTCATAAGGTTCTTAACTTCAGCAAGAGAAACGAGGTTCATATCGCCCTCAATTGTGTGCTTTAAGCAGGAAGCTGCAACTGCAAATTCAATTACATCCTGACTTGAGTAGTCTGAAAGAATTGCATAGATAAGTCCGCCGCCGAAGGAATCACCGCCGCCTACACGGTCTACGATGTTCATTGTGTACTTCTTGGACTTATAGAATTCGCCGCCGTCATAGAGAAGAGCTGCCCAGTTGTTTACGGAAGCGGAGATGGATTCACGAAGTGTGATTGCAACCTTTTCAAAACCGAATCTGTCTACAAGCTGCTTGCACACATCCTTGTAGCCTTCGTCAGAAAGCTCGCCGGAGGTAATGTCGGTGGAAGCCGCCTTGATGCCGAATACCTTTTCTGCATCTTCTTCGTTGGCGATGAGCACATCCACATATTCACAGAGTTCGCCCATAACCTTGCCTGCTTTTTCGCTTGTCCAGAGCTTTTTACGGAAGTTTAAGTCACAGCTGATTTTAACACCCATTTCCTTTGCTTTTTTGCAAGCCATAAGGGAAATTGCAGCAGCTTCGTCGCTGATTGCAGGAGTAATACCTGTGAAATGGAACCAGTCTGCACCTTCAAAAATTGCCGCCCAGTCAAAATCCTCGGGGGAAGCAGTAGCAATGGAGGAGTGTGCTCTGTCATATACTACATTGGAAGCTCTCTGAGAAGCTCCCTTTTCTGCAAAATAGATACCCAGCCTTTCGCCGCCTCTTGCAATGTGCTTTGTGCAAACATTCATCTTGCGAAGTTGTGCAAGACAAGCATCACCAATGGGGTTTTCGGGAAGCTTTGTAACAAAGCAAGCCTGCATACCGTAGTTTGCTACGGAAACTGCCACATTTGCTTCGCCACCGCCATATTCTACTTCAAGTGACTGTGCCTGGATAAATCTCTTGTATCCGGGAGTCTGAAGTCTCATCATAATTTCGCCAAATGTTACTACCTTTGCCATTTTTATGTACCGTCCTTTCGATTATTTACCCAGCTTGATACGGGCTTCTTTGATATTTTCTACAAATTTCTTTGCTGTTTCTGTGATAAGGCCGTAGTCGCCTGTCTTTGCACCCTTTGTAAGAGAACTTCCTGCGCCTACTGCTACAACGCCTGCCTCTATCCACTTTGCAACATTGTCCACATCAACACCGCCTGTGGGCATAATGTTTGCCTGAGGAATGGGGCCTTTGATTGCCTTAACCATACCGGGTCCGAATGCATCACCGGGGAATAACTTGATGATATCGCATCCAAGCTCAAGGGACTTAACTACATCGTGAATTGTCATGCAACCGGGCATACAGGGAACTGCATATCTGTTACAGAGCTTGATTGTGTTTTCGTCATAGTAGGGACTTACCACATACTGTGCACCGGAAAGGATAGCGATTCTTGCTGTTTCGGAATCGAGAACTGTACCTGCACCGAGAATGATGTCGTCATTCTTGTAGTAGGAAGCAAGCTCGTCTATAACCTTGTGTGCACCGGGAACGGTGAATGTAAGCTCAATTGCGGGAACTCCGCCCTGCATACAAGCTTCGGTAATCTTTTTTGCTTCGTCAGCTGTTGTTGCTCTTACTACTGCAACAATACCGACATCTTTAATCTTTTGTAAAACTGTTTGCTTATCCATTAGACCTTCCTCCTTGATTTTAACTTTTTTCATCAGTCCAATATAGTTTTAATATATCACCCTTTTCGGCTAAAGTCAATTGTATGCATGAGCAATAATATGACATTTTCAATGCGATTTTATGACAATTCTTAACCATTTGCATGTTAAAACCTATTTTATACTTTTTCTTTTTTGTTTCACCTTATCTCGATTCGTTTTTATACTTCAAAAGCTTCAGGGCAAAGTCCGGCGGATATGAAATCATCGTTTCTCACTGTATCACCGCCAAAGCCTGCACTGCGCATATACTTGGAAAGAGGATCCACCTCTGCCGATACAGAACCAATATCCTTTCCCATATCCTCCAATATATTTCCGTCAGGTGCCACAATCATGGAACAACCGCCATGCTCATCGTCATTCATAGAGAATGATGACCTTGCAACATATGCATTGCATCTGAATGCGGTAAGCTTTGCCTGTGCTCTTATGATGTCTGTACGCTCACCTCGCTGATACCCGGGAATAATTATTATGTCCGGCTTAAAATGAGCGATATATTCAATCTGTTCATTAAAATACACATCATAACATGTCATAAAGGCAAACCTTATACCGTCAAGCACACAGGTGCACTGAGCCCTGCCGTCAGAGTTTCCTGCCACAACTCCCAGCTTGATTTCCGAGGGTGGGAGATGCTGTTTGTTATATACAAACTTAACCTCTCCGTCTTTGCCAAACAAATATGTGCTGTTTTTTATTTCTCCGTGTAATCTGTGCAATACATTTATGGCAACATAGCACCCTTTGGCGTTGGCAACTTGGGAAGCCTCTTTCAGCATTACCTCGGCTCGGGGCATTGCTTTAAGCTCACTTTCCACATCGGACACACCGCCTGCGTTGGAGTACTCCGGAAGAATTATAAGTCCTCCGGAAGCGTTTTTTAGCTCTTCAATGAGGAAGTTGGCTATTTTTTCATCGGGATTCTCTCCCACATGGTATGGAGGCTGTACAACAGTAATTTTCATAGTTTTATCTTCCTTTCACAATTCTTTAATTGCTATAAACTGCTCTTGCAACTTTTGCCGCATCCATAGCATCGGCAGCATAGTAGTCTGCACCTATGACGGAAGCGTATTCCTCAGTAAGCACCGCACCGCCAACTATAATCTTAACATCTGGATATCTCGCCTTGACAAGCTTTATGGTCTCCTCCATGGCAGGAACCGTGGTTGTCATAAGAGCACTAAGTCCCACAAGTTTTGCCCCTGTGGAAGCTACGGAATCACAAACCACATCAGGAGCCACATCCTTTCCCAGGTCTACTACATCAAAGCCGTAACTCTCCAGAACTACCTTTACTATATTTTTGCCTATATCGTGTATGTCCCCTTTTACGGTAGCAAGTACCACAGGTTCTCCTACCGAGGCGGATTTTCTGTCAATTTTTGTCTTTACTACTTCAAATGCCGCCGCAGCAGCATCTGCACTCATAAGAAGCTGTGGAAGATATGCCTTTCCGATTTCAAAATCATTTCCGATTTTGTTAAGTGACGGAATTATAATGGTATTTATTACATCCATGGGAGATTTATTTTCTAGCTCGCTTTTGCAGCTTTCATACGCTACATCCTTTAAGCCCTTTATAATTGCCTCACCAAGGCTCAGATTTTCACTTGGAAGAGTATTTACATTCTCCTTGCCATCGCCATAGGCTATGTATTCCTCGCAGGATTGGTCAATTGAGTTTAAAACCCTATGAGCATAGTAGGAATTCATCATAGTATCAGAAAAAGGATTCATAATGGCACATTTGAGACCTGCACCGAGACTGCGTGTAAAAAACGCTGAGTTTATAATATCCCTCGATGGAAGTCCAAAGGATATATTGGAAACACCAAGACTTGTATTTATCCCCTCGCATGTGAGCTTTTCTATTGTTTCCAATGTGACAAGTGCTCCCATTACATCGGAAGAAACAGTTAGTGCAAGAGGATCTACAACAATATCATTTTTTTCTATGCCGTATTTCTTTGCTTCGTCAATTATCTTTATTGCTATGTTATATCTGCCATCGGCTGTATCGGGGATGCCGTTTTCGTCAAGGGTAAGGGCAATCAGCACTCCTCCGTATTTCTTAACAAGAGGCAGAACGGAGTCCATACTCTCCTTTTTGCCGTTTACGGAGTTTACCATAGGCTTGCCTGCATATATACGCATAGCTCTCTCCATTGCTTCGGCATTGGAGGTATCTATCTGAAGAGGTTTATCGGTAACAGCCTGAAGTGATGTTACAACTCTCTCCATTACCTTAGGTTCATCTATACCCGGCACACCAACATTAACATCCAGAATATGCACACCCTTGTCTGCCTGACGGATACCCTCGGAGAGAACATAGTCCATATCTCCGTTTTTTATAGCTTCCCTGAGTTTTTTCTTTCCTGTAGGATTTATTCTCTCACCTATAAGCACGGGGTTTGTGCCTATCTCTACAGCGTGGGTGTAGGAGGAAACCAATGTGCGATTTTTCTTTTCAGGCAACTTATAGCAAGCATCGGAAAGTGCATCAACGGTTGCCTTTATGTATTCCGGTGTTGTACCGCAGCATCCGCCAACAATGGTAGCTCCTGCCTCTGCAATTTTTTTCATATATCCGGCAAAATCCGACGGTGTCAGGTCATACACTGTCTTTCCGTCACGGATTTTGGGGAGTCCTGCATTGGGATTTACTATTATCGGAAGAGATGAATACCTAGTAAATTCGTATGTTATATCGAGCATAGTGTCCGGACCTTGTGAACAGTTAATTCCGAGAGCATCCACTCCAAGTCCCTCAAGCATAGCAATCATAGCTTTGGGATTAGCTCCCGTCATAAGCTTGCCGCTTGCATCATATGCATTGGTTACAAAAACGGGCAGGTGACAGTTTTCCTTTGCGGCAATTACAGCCGCCTTGGTTTCCAGTGCGTCATTCATTGTTTCGATTATGATAAGGTCAGGGTTGTGCTTTGCGGCACAACGGATATTGGCGGCAAAGAGCTCCACACAATACTCAAAACCCATATCCCCGAAGGGTTTGAGAAGTCTGCCCGTGGGACCTATATCAAAAGCTACAAATCTGTCCTCTCTGCCATCCGTTGCCTTTTTTGCAATAGATATTGCCGCAGAAATTATCTCTTCATAATCAGGAAATTTGTCACGGTTTACACCAAAGGTATTGGTGGTTACTATATTTGCTCCGGCATTAAAGTATTCACGGTGAATTTTTTCTATAATATCCGGCTTTTTAATACACCAACTCTCAGGCTTTTCCCCCGGCATAAGTCCCTCACTCTGGAGACAGGTACCCATACCGCCGTCAAAGAAAAGTCTCTGTTTTTTTATAAGTTCCAAAATATCTTTCATTTATCCATCACTCCCATAATAGCGGTAACCGATTTTCTCGGGGACATTACATAGTTTGCTCCGAGCTTAATTCCAATGTGATTGTCCGCCCTTAAAAATCCCAGAACACTCTCCTGCCACTTAAGCTCAAAATCTCCAAAACCGGGACTGAACCTGCGTGTAAGTGGGGCTTCCTTTTCCAAAAGATTATTCACATAGTCCATTGCCGCCTCACCCAAGGAGGATGCTACGGCATCTGCCACAAAGCTTCCTGCACCACTTGTTATTCCAAGACGGTTTATGTAAATATCGGCATCTATCCCCAAAGTTATCGCCGCTACATAAACAGAGGAGCATCCCGCTAGAAGCTTTTTCAGGCTGTATGAGGGGATTTTGGCAAAACCAAAGTCAACTATTCCCTCAGCATTTACGAAAACCGAGGTTTTGGCATAGCAATACCTCGGTTTTACAATCCTTGAAAAATTATTGATATATTCTGCCGCAAATTCTTCTGCGGCATCCTTTGGCATTCTGAGACGGGCGGCAAGCTCAATCCTGTCCGCACAAAGTTCTTTCGGATTAATACTGCCGCAGATTACCGTACTCATTTTCACTCATCTCCACTGTCTTTAGAAGCTGCACTGCACATTGCAGCTACGGATTCTGAAATCGCTGTCTTCACACTGTCATCTGCACTGTCTGCTGAACATACAAATGCAAAATTGCCGTTGGGAGTATATATAATTCCCGCTTCAAACATTTCCTCATCGGAGGTGTATGCAATATTTACAGAGGAACATCCTTCAGGCAGATTTGCCTTTATTGCAGTATCCAACGAAGAGTTTCTCATCTTCTTGTACATATCACTGTAAGGAAAGAAGTTGGTATTTTTGTACATCTTATCCATAAGTCGGATAAGGTCCTCAGAGGTTGTATAGCTTTCGCCATCTGTATCAGAAAACTGCGTGCCTGTGTAACCTTTTGATTCAAGATATGCATTAAGTTTGGCAGTTCCGAAGTGATTTATGAGTAGTTGTGCCGCCTCGGTACTTCTGTCGGTAAATGCTCTTGTCATAAGATAGCTTCCCATATAATCACCAACGGGAGTATCGTAGTCAAAGGTGCCAAGGTAAATAGCATTACTCACATAATCCAGCAAAAATGCATTTACTGCCATTTGGTTATAGAGCTTGTCCGTATTATCTATGTAGATATAGCCGTCACCCAAATTGGCTATACCATAGGAGTAGTCTGCCTCCACGGATTTGAAGGGTTTTGATACGGCTTTTGAAAGATTGCTGACTTCACCCATTGTGGAGTTTTTCTTTTTCTCCGGTTTGGGTTCAGGCTTTTCCTCTACGGGTTCTTCGGGCTCTTCTTCAATAACCGGCTCCACCTTTTCGGGAGGCTCTGCCTGCTCTACCACAGTGTTTTTTGCAGGTTCGGGTGGTTTGACATTTTCGTTATAATTAAACCACACATGCATTATAAGGCCCACAAAAACACAAAGCACGGCAATTATGGCAATACATACTATAAGTGCAATGGTGTTTTTACTGTTTTTCTTTTTCTTCTGCATGGCAGGAAGGGGTTTTCGCCCCGTATTAACAAATAAAGTACTGCTATCTAATTTCACTACAAAAACTTCCTTTCGCAAAATTATTTAAGCCACTGTTTTTCTGTTTCTTTCTTTCTGGCTCTGCCCATAAGAAGTTCTGCCGCCTCTGATGCTTTGATCTCTCCTGTGAGTACCTTGTATATAGCGTTTACTATCGGCATTTCAACATTGTGCTTCTTTGCAAGCTCATAGGCGCCCATACAGGCTTTTACGCCCTCTACGGTCATTTTGACTTCCTTCTGAGCTTCCTCTGCAGTCATACCCTTTCCTATGAGTATTCCTGCCCTGCGGTTTCTGGAATGCATACTGGTACAGGTAACAATAAGATCGCCTACTCCTGTAAGTCCGCTGAAAGTCTCCGGCTTTGCACCCATCTTAACCCCAAGCCTTGTTATTTCCACAAGTCCTCTGGTCATAAGTGCCGCCTTGGTATTGTCTCCAAATCCCAGACCGTCGCAGATGCCTGCCGCAAGTGCTATGATATTTTTAAGCGAGCCTCCAAGCTCCAAACCGATTATATCATCAGATGTGTACACCCTGAAAAGCGGTGTCATATACAAATCCTGAATATATTCTGCCTTTTCCATATCTGCACACGCCACAACATTTGTGGTGGGCATACCGATTGCCACTTCCTCCGCATGGGACGGTCCGCTCATGGAAGCCACCACTGCACCTGGAATCTCGGACTTTATAACCTCGGAAAGGCGTTTGTGTTCTTCATCATCAAAGCCTTTGGAGATATTCAGAATTAGCTGTCCCTCTTTTACATAGGGAGAAAGACTTTTTGCTGTGGCTCTGACTGCGTGGGAAGGACTGGCAATGACTATGAGATCTGCCTCTCCGCACTTTGATATATCGGAAGTGAAGCTGACTTTTTCCGGAATTTCTATTCCCGGCAAAAAGGGTTTGTTTTCACGGTATTTTTGTAAATTCAGGCTTTCCTCCTCAAGGTAAGACCAGAGAAGAACATCGTGTCCGGATCTGGAAAGCAGAATGGCATTTGCCGTTCCCCATCCACCGGAGCCTAATATATTTATTTTTGACATATAAATGCCTCCATATTACACATATATGTTAATTATATCAAATATTATATGCCTTTGCAAGCATTTTAAAACTCTCTGCCGATTTTATTATGTTTCTTTTTTAAATTCAAAAAAATCAATCCCAATGTCAGAATCACGGGAAACACAGTAGCAACAAGCAAGCCCATTTTGAGATTTCCTCCCGTAAGCTCTGCAAATCTTCCTACCAAAGCAGGACTAACGGTTGCACCAAGGTCTCCTGCCAGAGCCAGAAAAGCAAACATGGCAGTTCCTCCACCGGGGCATTTTTGCGATGAAATGCTGATTGTTCCGGGCCACATAATTCCGACAGCCAATCCGCAAAGAGCACAGCCTGCAAGACCTATTACGGAAGAAGCTGACAGGGACGCCAGAAGATAGCATACTGCACACAATGCCGCACACAAAAGCATAGTTTTTGTAAGGTCGAGCTTTTCACCCATTTTTCCGTAGACCATACGTGTTATGCCCATAAACATAGCAAACAGGCATGGTCCTGCAAGGTCACCTACGGTTTTTGAAACGCCAAGTGCCGATTCCGTAAATGCAGATGTCCACTGGGACATAGTTGCCTCCGAGCCGCCGGCACATATCATAAGGATTATCATAAGCCAGAAAGCGGGCACTCCCAATAGCTGCCTGATGCTCATAGTCTTTCCGTCGTCAGTGAGCTTTTCTATAGGGCAGTTTATAAAATTAAAGGTATTAAACAGCGGAATCAATGCCCAGATAATGGTAAGTATTTTCCAGTTTTGTGTTCCGAACAGAGCAAAGAAAAGAGTTGAACCCAAAATTACACCCATTGCACCCCAACAGTAAAACGAGTGCAGAAGGCTCATCATACCCTCTTTGTTTTCAAAAGGACAAGCCTCCACAATGGGACTTAGCAAAACCTCAACAAGTCCGCTTCCTATTGCATAAAAAACAACAGCAATAAGAAGTCCCGCAAAGGGAACCGGCAGCATTTCCGGCAGAATTGCCATTAATATAAGTCCCAGTGATGACACAAGCTGAGATACAACTACACAAGTCCTGTAGCCTATTTTATCAGCAAATTTTGTGGCCGCTAAATCGACAATTAGCTGTGTAAGATAAAAAACTACGGGAATCAGAGCTATCTTTTCAAAAGAGATACCATAGGTATTCTTGAATGTTAAAAACAGCAGTGGTGCAAAGTTAGCCGATATAGCCTGTGTTACAAAACCAAGGTAACACGCAATTAATGTTTTTTTGTAATTCTTCTGTTTCACTATTCTGACTCCTTGTCTCTTTTTATTCCCACAATCTGTACCCCTGTTACACCTGCAATTATTACAAGGGTTGCAACTATCATCGTGGGAGTAATGGGCTCTTTAAGGAAGACCGCACTTGCCGCAACGGATATTACCGTTGTTATGTTGGCAAACACCGTGGTTCTTGCCACGGGAAGATATGTGTTTGCATAGTTCATAAAGAAAAATGCACCAACCGATGATGCCACACCAAGATAGACAATTGCCCACAGGAAGTCCGGCTTTGCAAAGGATGTAAACATTGCCATAGGCTCTCCGATGTTTTCAAAAAACGAAATCAGTGCAAAGGAAATAAGCCCTATAACCGTTGTTGCATATGTCCTCTGCATTACTGTGAATTCTCCGGAAATCTTTCTGCTTGTTATATTGAAGGCACAGGAGGAAAAAACCGCTCCAATAAGCAGTACCACACCAAGAGGAGTGACAGTTCCCGTGCTTGATGCAGACATTGTTATTACAACAACTCCCCCTATGGATAAAAGGGAAAAAACATACTGCATAGGTCTTGGAATCTCGCCCAGCGTGAAAATTCCGCACACCATTGAAGCGATGGGAATAAGAGCTATCATCACGGAAGAAAATGCACTTGAGGTAAGCTTTATTCCATAGGTTTCAAAGAGAAAATACAGTGTAGGTTGGAAAAATGACATCAGTACTATCTTCCACATTCCCTTTCCTATATTAATTTTTTGTTTTGTTAATATCATAACCGCAGTCATAGCAATAAATGCTACCAGATATCTGTCAAAAATAACTGTCATGGGGCTTGAATATCCCAAGGCGATTTTTGTAAACATAAAGCTGAAACCGAATATAATCTGGGCGGTAAGTGCCGATAATGTGGCAATAATCAATGTATGCTTTTTCATATGTATTGTCCTTATTATAATTTTTTGTAAACGGGAATCCGCTTGGCTTCCACATGGTGCCAACCGCACTCTATGGCTTCTCCCGTGCGGTAATCCTGCCATATTCCATCGGGAATATATACCTTTCTTCTTCCATTGTCCTCTTTGGTAAGGGGAGCTACCATGAGGCTATCTCCCAACATATACTGGTCGTCTATGCCATAGGTGTTTTCGTCATAGGTGTAGTCACTGACCAGCGCTCTCACGGGAGCTACACCTGTTTTTTTGTATTTTTCCATAGCGGCTTTGAGAATGGGAAGAAGCTTTTTCCTCTCACCTAAGATTTCCCTAACTTCATCCTCACAATCAAACTTATCCCAGGGAAAGCTGCCGCCGTATGCCCATGCATTAATTACACACTGCACGCTGTACACCGTGGTTTCCAGTCTGCGAAGAAGATCCTCTTTGCTTGCCGAACCGCGTACCTCTGCTGTCCAGAGTATGCCCGAAAAGCCCGAATTAACAATACCCCGGATAAAATCCTTGTGATCATAAAGGTCACTGTAGAGCACAAAGGGATAGCTTGCGCAGAGCGCTCCTGCATTTCGCACTTCGGAAAATGTTGGTGTATCTCCCAGAGCTTTAAGTATCGTCTGCATATAAAGAGTTCCGAAAAGCGTATGATAAACCTCACCATCCATACCCGACGGAAACTGTGTACAGTTGGGAAAGCTCCAATCGTGAACAAAATCCGAATTGTCACATTCGTCAAGCTTGAATCCGTCTATACCGTCTGCCACGAGATAATCTCTGTGATGAGATGCAAATATATCCATTGCCTTCTCTGTACCGAAATCGGGAATTATACCATTCCACACCTCATAATCTCCGCAATAGTCGTGAAGCTTTTCGTATATAGGTGAGCATGAACTTACAAAAGCGTGCTCCCAGAGATTTATATGAAAATCATTGTCTCTGAGATATTTAATCATCTTCTTATATTCGGGAAATCTTTCATCATCCCACATATATGAGCAGGAATAGGTGTTTGTCTGCCATCCGGGTTCTATACCAATAATATCGCATGGGATATCTCTGTCCCGCAGTTTATCTGCAGTTTCCATAATTTCCCTGTCGGTGAGCTTTGCATAGCAACGGTACATAACACCGAGCCCCCAATCGGGAGAGGTACATCCGCCCCCTGAAAACATATTGTACTGTGCCACAATATCGGTGATGTTTTCGCCCTCAAATACGTACACATCAACACCCTTTGCCACGGGGATTTCCACACTCATTACTGTGGTTTCTTTAAGACCTGTTTTTTTGTATAAATCTTCTGCAGTAGCTATAACGGTGTTATTGCTCTTGAGCTTTCGGCTTGTGTTTTTGCCGTAGCCGCAATGTACCTCGGCATAGCGGGCAGTATCTATGTACATACCATAACCCTTATTGGTTACAAAAAACGGTACCGGAGCATGGGAGTCTCCTGTGTTTGCCACGGGATCGGAATTTACCCTGAGCATAAGCTTGTGGTTTTTGTGACGGAATCCCTTGAGCTGAAGTCCAAATCCAAAAACCTCCTCATCTGATAGAAGCGGAAACTCAAGAAGACACCCCCTCGGTGTCTCGCGGAAACTGATATCTGCCGTGTTGTATGAAATATCTGTTTCTTTATATTGCAAATTCTCACAAAACTTAGTTGGTACAAATTCTTCCGGTGTTCCAAAGGTGAGCTTTTTCATAACCTTTCTCCTTATCACTACTTGATTTTTAAGTGAATTATACTATGTTGAATATGGATTGTCAATGGCGTAAAGTAACAAATAATATTACCAATTGACATTACGTTTAAAAGGCTGTATAATATGATATATAATCTGACAGAAAGTTTAAACTGACTGAAAGGTGCTTTGAATATCATAGATTTTTTGCGCACCTTTTTTGGTGTGTTTTTTTATTGGAGGTTATTATGGAAACGAGAGTTGCAGTTATGGGAATTATCGTGGAAGATACCGAATCTGTAAAGGAGTTAAACGACATTCTTCACGAATATGCCCCATATATCATAGGCAGGATGGGTATCCCCTATCGCAAACACAACATTAATGTTATGAGTATAGCAATAGACGCTCCTCAGGACACAACTTCCTCTCTTGCAGGAAAGATTGGTGCGTTAAAGGGTATCAGCGTAAAAACTGCGTACTCCAATGTGATTAACTATGAAGATTAAAAAGCTTATTGACAAATTAAATACCACTCACAGTCTCACAAGGCGTGAGTACCGCAAGCTACTGGATAACTACTCTCCGGAAGCTCTGGAATACATCGCTCCTCTGGCACTGAAAGCCAAAGAGAAGGTTTACGGAAACAGCATATTTGTCAGGGGACTAATCGAGATATCCAATATATGCAAAAATGATTGTCTGTACTGCGGAATAAGAGCATCTAACAAAGCTTGCGAGCGTTACAGACTGACAAAGAAAGATATTCTCTCCTGCTGTAAAAGCGGCTATGAACTGGGCTTTCGCACCTTTGTGCTTCAGGGTGGTGAGGATATGTACTACACCGATGAAATACTATGCGATATCGTGAAGTCAATTAAAAATGCTTATCCCGACTGTGCGGTTACTCTCTCCATGGGAGAAAGAAGCTATAAAAGCTACAAGCTTCTCAAAGATGCCGGAGCAGACAGATATCTCCTCAGACACGAAACCGCAAGCAGAAGTCACTATAAAAAGCTCCACCCCCCAAAAATGAGTTTTCGAAACCGAATGGAGTGTCTCGCTCATCTAAAAGCTCTTGGCTACCAGACGGGATGCGGATTTATGGTAGGTTCTCCCTGTCAGACAAAGCGAACCATCAGCAAAGACCTTAAATTTATTGAAAAATTTTCGCCCCATATGTGCGGAATAGGTCCCTTTATCCCCCACAAGGATACCCCTTTTCGGGATTATCCACCCGGAGATACAGACTTTACCTGCTATCTGCTGGCGATAATACGGCTCATTAAACCAAATATACTTCTTCCTGCAACAACGGCTCTTGCAACTCTGTCCGAAAACGGACGGGCAAAAGCCGTACTATGCGGAGCAAATGTAGTAATGCCAAATCTCTCTCCCGAAGATGCAAAAAAGAACTACAACCTCTATGACGGCAAAAAGTCCTCAGGAACGGAAGCGGCAGAACACCTTAATTTACTGAAAAAACAGCTTAAAGAAGTCGGGGCGTGCATTGTGCATAGCCGCGGCGATATGAAAGGATGAGACAAAATGGCAAAGTACAACCCAAAATCACTTAAAGCAGAAGAATTTATAAGCCATGAGGAAATACTGGAAACTATCCGCTACGGTGAGGAAAACAAAAATAATCTTCCCCTTATTGAGAAGATTATAGAAAGCGCCCGTCCCCGCAAAACCGAGGAGGGTATTGTGTGCAAGGGACTTACCCACAGAGAAGCATCGGTCCTTCTTGCCTGCGATGACGAAGAAGTAAATAAGAAAATATACGCACTTGCAGAGGAAATCAAGCTTTCGTTCTACGGAAACCGTATTGTTATGTTTGCTCCTCTCTACCTCTCCAATTACTGTGTGAACGGCTGTGTATACTGTCCTTATCATATGAAGAACAAGCACATAGCAAGAAAAAAGCTCACTCAGGAAGAGGTAAAGAAAGAGGTTATTGCACTTCAGGATATGGGACACAAGCGTCTTGCAATTGAAGCCGGAGAGGACCCTGTAAATAACCCTATTGAGTATATTCTGGAATGTATAAAGACTATCTACTCCGTAAATCACAAAAACGGTGCAATACGAAGAGTTAATGTAAACATTGCCGCAACAACTGTGGAAAATTACCGCAAGCTTAAGGATGCAGGAATCGGCACATACATTCTCTTTCAGGAAACCTACAACAAGGAAAGCTACCTTGAGCTTCATCCCACAGGTCCCAAGCATGATTACGACTACCACACCGAAGCTATGGACAGAGCTATGGAGGGCGGTATAGACGATGTAGGTCTTGGTGTTCTCTTTGGACTTGAGGGTTACAAATATGAGTTTGCAGGACTCCTTATGCACGCGGAACATCTTGAAGCGGTACATGGCGTAGGTCCCCACACCATAAGCGTACCAAGAATAAAAAGAGCTGACGACATTGATCCCGATGTGTTTGATAACTCCCTTGCAGATGATATATTCAAAAAGATTATTGCTTTAATCAGAATATCCGTACCCTACACAGGTATGATAATCTCCACCAGAGAGTCCGAAAAAGTCCGTGGTGAAGCACTTAATATGGGTATATCCCAGATAAGCGGTGCTTCAAGAACATCTGTTGGCGGATACACCGAGGAGGAAAGACCTCACGACTCCGAGCAGTTTGATGTGTCCGACCAGAGAACTCTGGACGAAGTTGTAAACTGGCTTATTGACTTAGGTCATATCCCCTCTTTCTGCACAGCATGCTATCGTGAGGGCAGAACCGGAGACAGATTTATGAGCCTTTGCAAGACC
>JAZQBI010000147.1:0-9240 GCA_045545635.1 Clostridia bacterium
AGGCAGTAAACGATGCCATAGATGGTGTTGATATGGTTATGCTGGTGGTTGAGCCTACGGACAAGGTGTATGATCTGGAAAAGGAAATTATTGCAAAAATCGGCAGACTTCCTGCAATCCTTGTAATAAACAAAACCGATACCGTAAAAAAGGACGAGCTTCTTAATGTCATAAGCGAGTACAACAAGCTCTATGATTTTGCTGATATTATTCCCGTAAGCGGCAGAACAGGGGAGAACCTTGATGAACTCAGGAGTGTTATTTCCGCTCACCTTCCTCTTGGACCGATGTATTATCCCGAAGATATGGTAACAGATCAGATGGAAAAGGAAATCGTTGCAGAACTCATACGGGAAAAAATATTAAAAACTCTCCGTGATGAAATACCTCACGGAACTGCAGTTGAAATCGTAAAGATGAAATATCATCAAACTGAAAACGGAGACCGATTTGATATAAGCGCCAATATCTTTTGTGAAAAAAATTCCCCCAAGGGTATAATCATAGGAAAACGCGGCAAAACTCTCAAAGAGATAGGAACATTATCCAGAATAGATTGCGAAAAAATGCTTGATGCCAAAGTATTTCTTGAACTTTGGGTAAAGGTTAAGGAAGACTGGAGAAATTCCAACAGCATTATGAGAGAACTTGGAATACTGGAAAAAGACGAATAACTTTCCATACATATATGTCGCCGTATGTACAAAACTATATTTATAAAGTTTGTAATGTACGGAGGAATCTATATGTATAACTCACCCTGGTGGAATATGTTTGCCGATTACGGAACTGTGGAACTGTATCTGCTCTACAGAATGATGCACGAACGGGAGATAAAAAATGCAAGAGATAAAAACACAAGGTCTGGTGTTGACCTCGGTAAATTTAAATGATAATGACAAGCTCTTTACCTTGCAGACTCGTGAAGCCGGCAAGGTTACGGCAATTTCAAAAGGAATTCGTTCTCACAAGCACAAGGATTTTGCGGCACTTCAGAACTTTTGTTACAGTGATCTTGTCCTTTCTTCAAGAGGAGGACTATACTATGTCAGCTCGGCATCTGTAATAAATAACTTTTACGGTCTGAGAAATTCCGTGGAACAGATGTCCTTTGCTGCATATTTTGCCGATGTGGTAAAGTCTTTTCCCGAAGAACTTCTGCTTGATGACGATTACTTCAGCTTTGTGCTCAATACCCTCTATCTCACGTCAAAAGCACAGGAAAAGTGCAAAAACGGTGATGTTACAGGATATCTCACAAGGCTTAAAACTGTTTTTGAGATAAAAACCGTGTGCTTTGCAGGTTTTGAACCTTCAGCTAACGAGTGTCATATTTGCGGTGCAAAAAAAGAACTGGAATATTTTGATACTGCTTCGGGCTGTACTGTGTGCAAAAACTGCCACGACAGGGCAGACGGTGATTTTGTCAAAGTTACGGATAAAATTCTGAAACTTATGGATTTTATAATCCGTGCAGATTATAAAACCGTTTTTGCTTACGGCGGTGCAGACAGTGATGTTACCCTCATGGCAGAGATAGCCGAAAAATATATGATAAACGAGTTGGAAATCTTCCCCGGCTCGCTTACATATCTCAAAAACATTATCTATGGGGGTAAATGATGATTATTTATTGTGCGTTGTGACAAAAAACATAGTGCATAATTCACAAAAATGCAACAAAATATCCAAACTAACAAAAAACACTGGCATTTTTTTGAAATTTGTTATAAAATAGTCGGTGTGAATAAATTGAAAAATTTATATGGAGGTATAAGAAATGGCTAATAAGTTTGTTTACCTTTTCTCAGAAGGCGATGCCACAATGAGAAACACCTTGGGTGGTAAGGGTGCTAACCTTGCAGAAATGACCAAACTCGGTCTTCCTGTTCCCCAGGGCTTTACCGTTACAACTGAAGCTTGTACTCAGTACTATGAAGACGGTCGTAAGATTAATGACGAAATTCAGGCACAGATTATGGAGTACATCGTAAAGATGGAAGGTATCACCGGCAAGAAGTTCGGTGACAAGGAGAATCCTCTCCTCGTTTCCGTACGAAGCGGTGCTCGTGCATCTATGCCCGGTATGATGGATACTATCCTGAACCTCGGTCTTAACGAAGAAGTTGTAGAGACCATGAGCACAAAGTCCGGTAACCCCAGATGGGCTTGGGATTGCTACAGAAGATTCATCCAGATGTATTCCGATGTTGTTATGGAAGTTGGTAAGAAGTACTTCGAACAGCTTATCGACGAAATGAAGGAAGCAAAGGGTGTAACTCAGGATATCGACCTTACTGCAGAAGACCTTAAGGTTCTTGCAGGTCAGTTCAAGCAGGAATATAAGAACAAAATCGGTAAGGACTTCCCCTCTGATCCCAAGGAACAGCTCATGGGTGCAGTAGAAGCCGTTTTCCGTTCATGGGACAACCCCAGAGCAAATGTTTATCGTCGTGACAACGATATCCCTTATTCCTGGGGTACCGCAGTTAACGTACAGATGATGGCATTTGGTAACATGGGTGACAACTGTGGTACAGGTGTTGCATTTACCCGTGACCCTGCAACTGGTGAACCCGGACTTATGGGTGAATTCCTTGTAAACGCACAGGGCGAAGACGTTGTTGCCGGTGTTCGTACTCCTATGCCTATCGCACAGATGGCAGAGAAGTTCCCCGAAGCTTTTGCAGAATTCCAGAAGGTTTGTGCAATTCTCGAAGATCACTACAGAGATATGCAGGATATGGAATTCACTATCGAAGATAAGAAGCTCTATATGCTCCAGACAAGAAACGGTAAGAGAACAGCAAAGGCTGCTCTTAAGATTGCTTGTGACTTAGTTGACGAGGGTATGATCGACGAAAAGAAAGCAGTTGCTATGATCGATCCCAGAAACCTTGATACACTTCTCCATCCCCAGTTTGATGCAAAGGCTCTCAAGGCTGCTACACCTGCAGGCAGAGGTCTTGGTGCTTCCCCCGGTGCTGCTTGCGGTAAGGTTGTATTTACTGCAGAAGATGCTGTTGAGTGGAATGCAAGAGGAGAAAAGGTTGTTCTCGTTCGTCTTGAAACATCTCCCGAAGATATCACCGGTATGAAGGCTGCTCAGGGTATCCTTACAGTTCGTGGCGGTATGACAAGCCATGCTGCCGTTGTTGCACGTGGTATGGGTACATGCTGTGTTTCCGGTTGCGGAGATATCAACATGGACGAAGAAAACAAGAAGTTTACACTTGCAGGTAAGACCTATGTTGAAGGTGACTACATCTCCATCGACGGTTCTACCGGTAATATATACGAAGGCATCATCCCCACAGTTGATGCAGAAATCGCAGGCGAATTCGGCAGAATCATGGATTGGGCTGACAAGTTCAGAACTCTCAAGGTTCGTACAAATGCAGATACTCCTGCAGATGCTAAGAAAGCAAGAGAACTCGGTGCAGAAGGTATCGGTCTCTGCCGTACAGAGCATATGTTCTTTGAAGAAGACAGAATAGCTGCATTCAGAGAAATGATTTGTTCAGATACAGTTGAAGAAAGAGAAGCTGCTCTCGAAAAGATTCTTCCTTATCAGCAGGGCGACTTCGAAAAACTCTACGAAGCACTTGAAGGTAACCCCGTTACTATCAGATTCTTGGATCCCCCGCTTCATGAGTTTGTTCCCACAGAGGAAGCTGACATTGCTGCACTTGCAAAGGCTCAGGGCAAGAGTGTAGAAGCTATCAAGGCTATCATCACTTCCCTCCACGAGTTCAACCCCATGATGGGACACCGTGGTTGCCGTCTTGCAGTAACATATCCCGAAATTGCAAAGATGCAGACAAAGGCTGTTATCCGTGCGGCTATCAATGTTAAGAAGGCTCATCCCGACTGGAATCTCATTCCTGAAATTATGATTCCTCTCGTAGGCGATATCAAAGAGCTTAAATATGTTAAGAACGATGTTGTAGCTACTGCTGATGCAGAAATAGCTGCTGCCGGTGTAGAACTCAAGTACGAAGTTGGTACTATGATCGAAATCCCCAGAGCTGCTCTTACTGCTGATGATATTGCTAAGGAAGCTGAATTCTTCTGCTTCGGTACAAACGACCTTACACAGATGACATACGGCTTCTCCAGAGACGATGCAGGCAAGTTCCTCGATGCTTACTATGATGCAAAGATCTTTGAAAATGATCCCTTTGCTAAGCTCGACCAGACAGGTGTTGGTAAGCTTATGGAAATCGCTGTTGAACTTGGTAAGAAGGTACGCCCCGAAATGCACTGCGGTATCTGCGGTGAACACGGCGGTGACCCTGTATCTGTTGAATTCTGCCACCAGATCGGTCTTGACTATGTATCCTGCTCTCCCTTCAGAGTTCCGATTGCAAGACTTGCTGCTGCTCAGGCTGCAATCAAGGACATGAAATAATCCGATTTTATTGTTTGGGGAAAAAACCTCATTACAACAATTTGGGCAAAACTAAATATCATTATGAGCCTTGTGAGCATACGCACACAAGGCTCATTTCGTTATACATTTTATTGACATATAAAATGAAGTACATATGGCTTCTTGTTACAGCAATATTGATTGTGTTTATATCGAGTTTTTGTTTTGCAATAATTGTATTTATATTTACACCATCTATAATGTTTTAATAAAAAATAAACAACAACCAATTTTCCACTCAGAGAGGTAGATGTAAAAGTCTGCCTCTCTATTTTTTGTCGTTTGATAAACGACAAAATGGCATATTTTTGGCTGTTTTCGAGGTGCGTTTTGTCTTTAGAAATGCTGAAAGTCTTGATACAAGCGGGTTATGGCGTGTCATTTGATAAAATATGACAAATGCTTTTTTTATTTGTTGTTCCATTGCAGAGTCAAAATAGTTGATTTCCGTTATATCGTCAAAAAACTCATAGAACACCTTCTTTATTAGCACATTATATTGCTTACAGTAAAAAAATCAAGTTTTGTATTGACAATAGAGTTTAGTTGGTGTAAAATTCTACCCAAAGTAACTTGTATATACGAGTTAAAGGGGGAACAGAAATGAAAGAAGAAATCAAAAAAGACATACTTGAAACCGTAAAAGTAATTGATACATCTTTACTTGAATTTACCGATGTGAGGGAATATGAGCACCTTGTATATGACAATATATGGACCAAGGCAATCCAGACTGCTCTTGAAGAAAAGAAAAATGTTTACATACCATATATGGGGCATGAAATAATAACAGATAATTCCATATTTATGGATTCAGATACTCATCTTAAGGTAGATGAAAATCAGATAATCCGTCTTAAAGAAAAGACAGACCTTTATATGCTCCGAAACCGTAATATTCTTCCCGGTAACTTTGCTCCGGCAACACTTACAAATCCCGACGAAAATATTACCGTAGAGGGTGGCATATGGAAAAGCCCCGGCAATACAAAAAAGACTCTTGAATGGTGTTGTTGTGTTACCGCAACATTTGCATTTTCCAATGTTCGCTATGTCAATGTAACAAATGTGCATTTTGACGACATGAATAACTATGCACTCATGTTTTCTAATTGCGAGAACTTCTATGTGGACAATATCTTGTTTACCAACTGTCTTCGAGATGGCTATCATGTAGATGGTCCTGCCAAATACGGAATTGCCCGTAATTTGAGGGGAGATAACCTTGGCGATGATATGGTTGCCATTTTATCTTGGGATTGGTACAACTGCGGTATGTCCCATGGTGATATTGAAAAAATGTATGTAGAAAATGTCCATGGTAAAAACAACGAATTCCGTCTTTTAACAGGCGACAAAATATACCCCAACGGCAGATATGCAACATGTGACTTAAAAGACTGCGTTTTTGAAAACATGAGCGGTTTCTATGTGTATAAGATGTACTATCAGCCACATTGCCGTAGGGTAGTCAATAAGGATAAGGATTTTGACCGTGCAGAGACAGTGGGCAAAATGGACAATATATATTTTGATAATATAGAAATCGAAGTTAAGGAAGACGGTGGCTTCGGGGGTATAGATGTTTGCGGACTTTTTGATATCCTTGCTGATTGCACTAATATTCATTTTGAAAATGTGCGTGTATCCTGCGAGTTTGATGAGTTTGATGCTACAGGTATGCGATTTGTTAATGTGGGTCCTCTTTCGTCAACTTGGAAATACGGAAATGCTCCCGAAGACTGGGGAGATCTCTTCGATGCAGACAGATGCTGTGAAGTAGATGACATTTACCTCAAAAACATAACTTTTAACGATGTTAAGATTACAGACGGCAACGCACTTGTAAAAGAAAAGCGTCAGAAGATAAACGAAGATTATCCCAATACCACACCTGCCGGCGGAACGGGATTTGGAAAGGTAAATAAAGTAATAGTTGAATGATAAAAAATTTAATATAGTTCGTTGCCAAAATTTTGACGGCGGATTTTTTTGTGGAATTTTCCTGTTATGCTTGACAAAGCGAAAGTATAAATATAAAATTAAAGTGTTCTGAGTGTTTTAACAATGCGAGGATGATAAAATAAGTCAGCGAGGTGATTTCGGTGAAAATGTTATTAAAGGACGGTAAGAAAAAAGTTCTCACTTTAAGTTACGATGATGCAGTTATTCAAGATAAAAGATTGGTTGAAATTCTTGACAAAAACGGATTAAAGTGTACTTTCAATGTAAATACAGGTCTTTATCGTGGAGAAAACGGTAATGAAATCGGGAGGCGTATGACCAGAGAAGATGCAATCAGACTCTTTGCAAATACAAGTCACGAGGTAGCTGTTCATTCGTATAGTCATCCTCGTTTGGAGAATATATCTATGCCGGAGATGGTTAACGAAATTGTTAGAGACCGAGAGGAAATAGAAAAGGATTTTGGAGTGATTACCCGCGGAATGGCATATCCTTTCGGTACATATGATGAAAATGTGAAACAAGTTTTAAGTGCATGCGGTATAGTATATTCCAGAACCGTAAAATCTACAAAATCATTTAATTTTCCGAGTAATTGGCTTGAATGGCATCCAACCTGCCATCATAAGTTGGAAAATCTTTTTGAGCTTTTAAATAAATTCCTTGAACCTGCTCCGTCGTGGAGAGATAGTCAGCTTTTCTACCTTTGGGGACACAGCTATGAGTTTGATGATGACAATAACTGGGATGTGATAGAAAAGTTTGCCGAGGAAGCAGGCGGTCACGATTATGTGTGGTATGCGACCAATATTGAAATTTATGATTATGTAACTGCATACCGGAGACTTGAAATTTCTTTTGACGGCAAGATGATACACAATCCTTCTGCTGTTGATGTATGGGTAGAAGTACAAGGAAATGAAATCTGTATTAAAGCAGATGAAACTGTAAGAATATAAAAAAGGAGACACAATATTATGATGGATGTACTTTCAATAGGTAACAGCTTTTCGCAGGATGCACAAAGATACCTTCATTCCATTGCCCGTGCAGACGGCGTGGAACTTAATTGCTTCAATCTCTACATAGGCGGTTGTCCCATATCTACCCATTACAGAAATATGATGGGGAATAACAAGGCATATATGCTTCAGGTAAACGGTCATCCTACCGGCTTTAATGTTACAATGGAAGAGGCTCTCCTCAATAGGAATTGGGATGTGATTACTATTCAGCAGGCAAGCCACGAATCCAATGATTACGAAACATATCAGCCATATTTGAATATCCTTATGGAGTATGTCCGCAGGTGTTGTCCAAAGGCAAAAATTGCCGTCCATCAGACTTGGGCATACGAGGACGAAAGTCCCAGGCTTACTGAAAGAATGGGTTACACAAACCACAAGGATATGCTAAATGATATCTGTAAAGCATATGTAAGTGCCGCAAAGGATATATATGCAGATTACCTTATCCCTTCAGGCGAACTTCTTTCAAGCCTTCTGGATAGAGGTATAGAAAAAGTCCACAGAGATACATTTCACGCATCTTTGGGACTTGGAAGATATGCAATAGGACTTCTTTGGTATGCAATTCTCACAGGAAATAATATTGCAGATAATGCATTTTGTGATTTTGATGAAGAAGTTACGAAGGAAGAAATTGCGATAGCAAAAAAAGCAGTTTCGGATATTGTGAATAGATAAAATTTGCCTTTTCATACACGTAGCGTATTGCACTTGCTAAAGGTATGAAAAATCTTACCTATTCATAAATTCCCCCTTCTAAACCCTTGATGCTGCTTGTGGAGCGTTGAGGGTTTCTTTTTTTGTTGTAAATCTTGGTGTTGAAAATTTCGTAGTTAAGAACTTAATTGTTAAGGTTTGTTGGTCTTTGAATCGTTGCCGTATAAAATTTTCGTTATTTTTCTTGATGTGTATGAATTCTGCTCCGATATGCCGTTTGAAATTGATGTGAGATTAAGTGGAAGTATTAGAGAATAGGTTTATAATCGCCGTGTAAAATGTTGCACTTATTTAGTGTAAAATAGGATATGGGGTTTGAATAGGATGAAGCGACTCCGTTAGTGCAGGTTGACGATTTTTGAGAAAATGTGGCAAATTCATTTACAAATGGCGTAGTTTGTGATATACTTGGTATGCTACATACTTAAATTATAATAGGATTATTATAATTTTCGGTTGCAAAGCGTATGCTATTTTGGTAAAAGCATACGAACTGACAAGCTTTGTAACCAAAAGTAATTTAAGTGTGTAGCAACCTTAATCGTCAGGGCTGTGTGTTTTTCGTGCGTGGCTCTGTATGGGGTCACGCATTTTTATATATGGAGGGATTTTCAAATGAAAAGAATTATCAGCTTGTTTCTGACAGTAACTATGATAGCGAGTTTAATTGTTGCTATTCCTGCAGGTAATGTTGCTGCCGCAGAAACAATCACGGACGAGGCATTATTTATGACTTATCCTACATATCTCTCAAATAGTGAGATGGATGAAGGATTGGCTAAGGCGGAAGAGGCCTTCCGTGCAGTTATGAGCAGTTATTCAAAAACAGACGAGCTGATTGCGGCATTTATGACAGCCATGAGCGAAGGAATATCTCTTTCTGTGCAGGATTATCTTGGCAAGTTGGGATTAACAGAGACATTGTATGAAAAGTATGCAAGGGAAGCAGCAACCAAGTATATACAAAGTATGCTTTCAAATCCTAATGCTGCAACTGAACCAACCAAAAAAATAGATACTGCGTATAAAGTGTTGAAAACTTCCTATTCTGTTGGTTCATCTGTAGATAAAACAAAATTAATGGCTGACCTTAAGAAG
>JAZQBI010000148.1:0-5890 GCA_045545635.1 Clostridia bacterium
ACTTCCACTTTTTGCTGTTATCAACAGGATATTCACCAACGACTTTTCCTGTTTGTCCGTTAATAGCAAATTTATACATCTTATCCATATACTTGATGTTAAGCATCCAAACCGGAAGAAGTGAATATCTAATCTTTCCGTTAGAAAATCCTATCCGTGAGCTGTCAGGGATAACTGCTGTATAACGATCAGTTGTGTCATCAAAGGCTTCAATGGTTGAGTTTTTAACTCGTTCGTTGGCTCTTTCAATACTTTCTTCAGCAGTAACATCATATTTATCTGCCAAATATCCCGAAAGATATGCACCGGAAAATTCTACCGCATCTTCATAGTTAAACGGCTCGACGGCTTCCATATAGGTATCATCCGCTTTCTTTGAACCGTCAACAGGAATATTTGCAAATCCAATAGAACCGCTTCTGAACAGTTTATAATAATCTGTTTTGGTGTAATTGTAGTTCGAATCGCTCCAAGCTGTAACTCTTTCGGCAGTATAGCTTACCGCTGCATCACAGTCGCAGTCAAACATCCAAAACGGAACATACACGCCTGCCATTTCTTCGATTTTCTTTTTACTTTTAAAACTATCAGGAAGGAATGGTGCATTTTTAAAATCATTTTCAAAGGCTTCTATAGCCGCTTTCTTGTTGAATTTGAATGGGATTATGTAATCCGGTCTGAGTGTTCCCTCAAACTGACCTTTGACAATCGTAGAGTTTCCGCAATACGGGCACACCGTTGAACCAAGTGTATCATCGCCCTGAATCTCCGCTCCGCAGGATGGACAGGAGTAATTTGCTAAATTAACCTCATTCGTATCCTCGTAGTTTCTTGGTGTATATCTCTCCCAATCATATTTTGAAAAGCCTCCTGCGTTTTCGTCGCCCTCTGCCATCTGCTTTATAGTTTCAAGAGGAAACGTGTTATCGCAGGACTCGCATATCAGATTTTGCGTTTCGGCATCAAATATTAGCGGAGCTGTGCAGCAAGGACATTTATAATTTTGAATTGTATCCATGTATTCTCCTCCTATTTATTTTTCAATCATCAACGGCACATTATTATTTACCTTCGTACCACATCGAGGACAGTAATCCATCGAATCAGCAAGAACTGTACCGCATTTTTGGCAATTTTTATGCTGAGCTTTATAAAAATCATACAAATTATTTTTTGGTAATCTTGAACCGCATTTTGTGCAGAATGTTTTCATGCTGCTTTCAGGATGACTGCATTTTTCGCAAATCTTAATGTTTTTCATTACATCTGTACCAAAACCAAAATGAAAAAGAGCATTTCTTCGTCTTACATTATCCATCTTTTTCATCATCATCGCCTCCATACATAAGCCTTACTCCGCAATTATGACAAAAAACTGCCAAGCCGGCAATTTGAGCACCGCATCTGGGGCAGAAATCAGGGATATCCTCTATTGGAGAACAAAGCACGCAGTTATGAGTATCCGGATTATACATAACATCCATAACCCATCTCCCACACTTATGACATTGGTTAAAACAATCTTTCCCTTCAAATTCCCATGCTGCTTCTAATTCTTCTTCCGGTTCTTTTCTCTTGTACGGAATTGTCTCTTTAACCAAAGCCCCGGAAATATCACAGTAAAACTGATATATGTTCCCATATTCTTTTTTTATTATCTTATAAGTTGCTGTTTTTCTGCCCTTAACTGTCATCAGCTTCCCTCCTTCCCATACTACATAAAAATTTATTTTACAAATTCCCGCAAAATCTTGATTCACTCAAGATTTTGTGATATAATATTTAACATAAAGACAGGGTGGTTTCTGTTTTCGTTGGCGCGGTCACAGAAATCATTATGCCGTTTGACATAACGGGGTACCCAATGTCTTTTTAATGAATCGGTAAGAAATTTATACCCTCCTTAATTACTCTTACGAAAATAATTATATATTAAATTATTTTTTTGTCCCCGTACTAAAGCCCAAAAAGTACAGTATAAAATAAAAAAAATCCTTTTTTTGTAAAAAAGGACGAAGAAAGTACAGTAAAAAGTACAGGTTTGGGTGACAAAGGGTGACAAAAAGGTGGTTTGGAGGCAATAAATGCCAAGGAGGAACAAAATTATGAAAAAATCACTTTCAATTATCCTGTCGATCATGTTTGTCATTTTATGTATGGCAGGATGTACAACAAAATCTGAGCTTCACGCAGATGAACCTGTAACACTCACTATGTGGCATGTGTACGGCGAACAAGCTGATTCTCCAATGAATCGCCTCATTGATGAATTTAACAAGACTATCGGAAAAGAAAAAGGCATTGTTATTGACGTAACAATGATGTCGAACTCATCACAGATAGGTGGAAAGCTTCTTGAAGCCCAGGCTGATTTACCCGGTGCTCCGGAGATGCCGGATTTGTTTTTCTGTCATTCTAATAATGCCGACGCATTAGGAACAGAAAATCTCATTAACTGGCATGATTATTTTTCAGACGAAGAACTGAATAAATACGTGCCTGAGTTTGTAAAGGATGGTATGGTAGGAGAAACTCTTTCCGTTTTCCCTGTTTCAAAGTCTACACACCTTCTTTTTGTATCAGGTGGTCAGTTCGAACGTTTTTCTGCAGCAACCGGCGTTACATATGAATCACTTTTAACATGGGAAGGTTTTTTTGACGCAGCAGAAAAATATTATGAATGGTCTGGTGGCAAATCATTTTGTGCTTTTGACTACCTTATACGCTCTGTAGAGCTTAATGCGATATCAAAAGGAGCTGAGGATTTTTATACTGCTGATGGATGGTATGATTTTGAAAACGAGATTTTCAAGTCTTCATGGATGGAGTTCGCTGAAAGTCTGGCAAAAGGACATATTGTTGTTTCCGACCTATACTCCAATACACAGGTAATGACTGGTGATGTTATCTCCGGAATGGGTTCATCTGCATCTATTTTATATTACAATGACACAGTGACATACGCTGATAATTCACAGGAACCTATCAAGCTTAAGGTTCTGCCCGCACCACAGCCTGAAAATGAAAAACAATTCGTAACGCAAGCAGGTGTTGGTCTTTGTGCATACAAAACTACTATACAAAAGGCTGAAGCTGCCGCCGTTTTTGCCAAATGGCTCACTGAAAGCGACAGAAATCTTTCTTTTGTCACCGAAACCGGATATATGCCTGTTAATAATGATTCTTTTGATAAAATTGAAAATTATACTTTCAAAAACGAAGCATATAAGAGTTTATACGAGACACTTGTCACAGTACGTAAAAACTGTATTGCAAAATCAGAACCATCATATCCAAACTATTATGACAAGGTTACAGCACTCTACAATAATCTGCGTGCAATGCAGAACGAACTTAAAAACAGATATGCTTCAGGAGAAGATGCTATTACACTTGCAGAAGAAACCTGGAATGTATTTTGTGCGATTAAATAAGAGGTGACATCATGCGTGTACCATCTATTTTTACACAAAAGAAACAAACTATGAGGCGTAAGCTATTCGGCTATATGCTTGTTTTGGTATTAATTCTTTTTGTTGTGATTTTTATCGGAATGCTTCTTTTGGGACAATACTCATCTACCAAAGATAAAATTTCTGACGTATTATCGTTACAAATGGAAGTGTTTGAAAGAGAAATTGTTGCTCATCAGGACAACCTTGCAATGCGAAATGTTCAGCTTTCCAAAGATGCTTCTCTAATAATGCACAGTTATTTCACAAAAGAGAGAATCACTTTTGATGACCTTGCAAATTCACAGTTGCATATTAACAGTCTTCAAAGTAGTTTTATTGATTTACTTAGCAGGGAGATATTACAGACAGAATGTTCAGGTGCATTTATTTTATTGAATACAACTGTTAATACGTCGCTTGAAAACGCTGACAACTCAAAAACAGGGATATATATCCAAAGAAATTCTGTAAACTTGGCAGATGATACATTATTACTATATCGAGGAAATGCCAAACTTGGCAAAGAAAACGAAATAATGCCCCACAGGAAATGGCAAATGGAATTTGATTCAAATAAATTCCCCGATTATGACAAAATAACTGAATCCGATTCCTCTGTAGCATTAGAAAAAACATTCTACGTAACAAACATAGTAACACTTCCGGGCACCTCGGAAAAAGTAATGCTCGTAGCAATCCCTATTCGTGGCCATGATGATATTATTTATGGTATTTGTGGTTTTGAAATCAGTGCGAATACCTTTAAAATGAACCATTCTCAGCCCTCAACCTTCGAACATCTTGTTTGTGTATTTTCAAAAAAACAAGACGAGAATATTGTTGATTATAAAACTAGTTTCACAAGCGGAATTACAAACGGTTACCATCTCGCACCAAGCGAAAATCTTAGTGTAAGTCGGTTCAGTAAAACACTGAGTTTATTTTCCGGAGATGAGGAATCATATGTAGGCATAACAAGAGATATTCAGATTTGTTGTGGAGATAACGCAGATCACACATTAACAGTGATGATTCCTAAATATGATTACACAAAAATTTTTGTAAAAAATGTTATACAGATTGTGTTCTTTATTTTGCTACTTTTATTCTTCGCAATAAGTTGCTGTGGATACTTCAGTAAAAGATACATTTCTCCTATCATCAGAGGACTCGATAGAATAAAAAAATCTGAACTTGGTGAGTCGGAATCCTCGACATATTTAGAAATTGAAGACCTGTTTGTATATCTTGGAGAAAAAGAAAAAGAGTTTTCTGCTATTCAAGCAAAAGTTGATAAACTTGCATATTCACGAAAGAATGAAATTGATCCTAACGACTATGAATATTTCAAAATGGGTATCAAAACGCTTACTAAACAAGAGCGTACAATATTTGAACTGTATTTATCGGGAAAATCCGCACCTGAGATTCTTGAAATTACAGGAATTAAAGAACGCACACTGAAATTCCACAACGGAAATATTTATGAGAAACTTGGTGTGCACAGCAGAAAACAAATGCTTAGGTACGCGATGTTTTATCAAAATGAGAACGGAGGAATTATATGACACTTGCCGAAAGATTGAATCATATAATCAAAGAGCAAAATATAACAAAACGTGATTTTGCAAAAAGACTTGGTGTTTCAGAAAATTACATATATATTTTGACAGGAAATCTGAATAAGCAACAGAACATCTCTCCTTCATTAGCAAAACTCATAGCATTGGAATTTGGATATGATGAAAATTGGGTTTTAAATGGTGATGGATAAATTAATACATGATAAATGTCTCCGAGGTCTATCCCCGGAGACTTTGTTTTTCTTTATAGCAGAAAAGAACTCAATCGCCTTATGCAACAAGATAGCGACTGAGTTCTTCTTTTAGTTTATCATCATTTGTATATGCATTAATTTTTATGGGCTTACTTAAATCCAGGCTGAAAAGGCCCATAATTGATTTTGCATCTACTTTATATCTTCCGGATTCTGCTTCAATATGATAATTCTGCTTACTTACAATATTAACAAAATCTTTTATATCGTTAATCAACGGAAGTTCTATTTTATATTGTTTCATCCTGTACCTCCTCCTTTCAGATCAAATATATGTTAAAAGCGAGGTCAAGATATTTCACCCGACCTCGCTTGGATTTTATTCTATTTCAAGACGCTTTGTTTCGGGTATTGTCTGCTGTTTCTTAGGCAATGTCAGCTTCAATACACCATTATCGTATTTAGCTTTAATTTCATCCGCCTTCACTCCGGACAAATCAAATTCTCTGCTATACATACCGTAAGAACGTTCGCATGTTAGCAGTCGGCTGTCTTAATATATTCACTTACAATATGTCTGAATTCCTTTTCTTTTATGTTCACTTGCTATATGTAACTTTTCAATAATTGCCGATTTGTCCTCAGTTACAGTTTCACC
>JAZQBI010000149.1:0-4040 GCA_045545635.1 Clostridia bacterium
AGAGTTGAAAAGAAATTTCACAGAAAAAAATGGTTCCTTTCCCGCAACTGGCACACATAAGGTAATTCTTTCAGGAACAAGTGAACAGATAATTCGTTTTGGATTGCCAAGCAAATCGTATTTCAATATTTTAGAAATAAAAAATCAAACTGTACCGATAAACTTTGCTTCAGCAGTACATTTTAATAAGGTTGTAGGAAATATTAATTTTAGTAATGAGACTTTGCAAATAATAGGAAGTGCGCCAGTATTTGAATGTGATAAAATTAAAGGAACAAATCTTTATGTAGATACAGAAATAAAATGTCCGGCGGATTTTAAATTTGAATTAAGTGGTAATTTAACAGTAAATAGTTCAATAGATTTAGGTAACGGAATAATCAATGTTGCCGGAAATGTAACCCAAAGCGGCGGCACACTAGATATAGGTAGCGGCACACTTAAGGTTGGCGGAGATTACTACGCAAAGAAAGGCACATTTAATGCGGGAAGCGGGAGAACAGAAATCGGGGGAAGTTTCTTAGCAGAAAATTTTCAGCCAAACAGTTACTCTGTTATAAATTTTTATATGCAAAATGAGGAAGCATATATGCTTGTAAATGGTGATTTTGTAATATATATAGCAGCTGGTGAAGATATAGACATATCGGCTGGAACATTAGAGTTGAAAAGAAATTTCACAGAAAAAAATGGTTCCTTTCCCGCAACTGGCACACATAAGGTAATTCTTTCAGGAACAAGTGAACAGATAATTCGTTTTGGATTGCCAAGCAAATCGTATTTTAATATTTTAGAAATACAAAATCCAAATATTACATGGAAATCTGTAAAAAAATATTCACGACTAATTATTTCTACACCACTATTTTTCGATAATGTTTCACTTTCCAAAAGCAATAATGCATTATCAGTTTCTATTTGGACAAGCCAAGAACTGCAAGAATGGGACGGAATAGTTATACTTGCTGTTTATGATGAAGAGTCTATGATTGATGTGTATTATCAAGATGTGTCTGAAACAGTATTACATACTTTTGAAAAACTGCCAACTGTCAAAAATGGATATATCGTCAAAGCCTTTTGTTGGTCTGATTTAGAAACACTTGTACCTTTGTGTGAAGCAGTTTCTACAACAGTACACCAATAATTAGCAAAAAAGAACAGGTTTGTCAAGGGTAAATGCACGAGCCACGCTCGCCCTTGACAAACCTGTTCTTTTTTGCAATATGTCCGTTAAGGGGATTTAAGCCGAAAAACGGACTTAAATCCCCTTTTTCAAAAAGTGTTGATTTTAAATTTTCGTGGAACGATAGAAGCCATTTTTGAGGCTTTGAATATAAAACCATTTCCTTGTCTGTTTTAGACTCTGAAAGTCGCATAAAATGAGCACTTTTCAACATCTATTGCGTGACATCTACCCCCGTATAACCGAAAACAAGCATACCGCCGTAAAAAGCGATATGCTTGACTTTCTTTTACACCCTGCTTGTCGGTAGTAAGTGTTTTTCAATACTTCCTTATCACTACCCGCCTAATCGGGCAGGTTCTTTTTTGTCTTATTTAAACATTCCACTTGTTTTCAGTACCCACTTCAAACTTTATGGGAGAGAGAGTTTCTGCATACCATACAAACACTCTCACGCAGTCACCTTCACTTGCCGAAACAGCTATGCTTTCCGAAAGCTCTGCAACATTATCCTCTGCACTTACAACAGAACATTTTGCTTCGATGAGTTTGTTGTTTTCTGTATTATAGTTTGCGATAACAAACATTATCTTATCACCGTTTTTGATGTTCTCTGCTTTTGCATTATTGAAAACGGCTTTTCCGTCAGAGAATTCCACATCGGTAGCAGTAACCGAGGGACCTTTTACGGTAATGGAAACTCCCTTGCGAAGCTCAGACACATCGGACATGGCAAGAATCACATAATCCCCTGCCTCAGCGTAATCGGAAATTTTGACCTGTGCCGTTCCGTCACTGCCGGGCACTACGGTTACGCCCTCTGCCATTTTTGTTCTGTCGGCATTAAGTGCAACCCACTTGACATCCTGGGATACATTACCTTTTTCACCTATCTGGTTGAGTACCCGTGATGTAATAGTTGTTGTGCTTCCGCGGTAAAGGATGCTGTCTCCGGTAACCTCTACGGTAATTTCCGTGGGAGCTTCCTTTGCTACAAGAAGCGAACCGCCGTTTGATATATCCATGGTAATTCTTCCGCCCTTTGCAGTGTAAGGTCTGGAAAGGCAGGTAAATCCAAGGCTGAGAACGCTCTTGTCCACAGGGGAGGTGTAGTATCCGGAATAGGTCTCATATTCTGTATTTTCTATTTCATAAGTTATAAGTGTTCCGCTGTTTCTGTTAGCCCAGCTTGTGTCAAATGACATACCAAACGAGGGGGAAGCATCCTTATCGGGTGCAGAGTTTTTGAGTCTTACGGAATATACATAAGTTTCGCCCACGGTCCAGCCTGTTGTTTCTCCAAAACCATCTATGAAATGGCCCTTGAGAACACCGTTACTCTTGTAAGCCAGATATGTAGGACCTGCCATAAAGGGGATATCGCCTTGACTTGCCACATCCTTATCCTGCCATGTTATGTGGCTTCCCTCTACCTTTTCCACAATATCTGCCGCGTTGCTGTTGGTATTGGAAAGATGCTCCAGATTGTCCGGATCTTTTATGATGTTGCCGTCATCAAGCTTTGCATTGTCAGAAAACTTATCTGTACCGGTTACGGAAATCTCCACACCCTTGCAAAGTTCGCCCTGCTGTGCAACTATTACATAGTCGCCTTCTCGCTCAGCTCTGATGGTTGCGGTTCCGTCTCCGTTGTCACTAACTATTACACCGTCGGTAATCATATTTCTTTCTTCATTTACTGCAAACCACGAGATATTCTGGGAGATATTACCCTTTTCGCCAATCTGGTTGAGTACCTCAGAACGGGCGGTAGTGGTGCTTCCAACGGTAAGAACCGCACTTCCTGTTATCTCGTTTGTAATTTCGGTGGGGGCTTCCTTTGCTACAAGGAGCGAACCGCCCTTTGATATATCCATGCTTATCTGTGCACCCTTTGCACTGTAGGGAATTACAGAATCGGGATATGCAAAACCAAGGCTCAGTGCATTTTTGTCAAATTTGGATGTGTAGTAGCCTGTGTATGTCTTGTAGTCGTCTGTGTTCGTAACCTCAAATGTTACGAGGGCATCCTTGTCCTCTGCCTCTCTGTACCAACCGAATGCCATACCGAAAAGAGGTGACTCGTCTTTGTCGGGTGCGGCATTTTTGAGCCTTACGGAATACACATAGGTTTCGCCTTCTGTCCAGCCTGTTGTTTCACCAAATCCATCAACAAAGTGCCCCATAAGGGTTCCGTTACTCTTGTAGGCAAGTCTTGTGGGACCTGCCACAAAGGATGCATCTGTCTCGGTATTTACTGTGGTATCCTGCCATGTTATGTGGCTTCCCTCCACAGCTTCTGCAAAGGTTCCATGGCTGTTGCTGTTCATTAAATGGGCAAGATTGTCCGGGTCTTTTATGATATTACCCTTGTCAACGGTTGCATTATCCGAGAAATCCATTGCACCTACAACAGAAATATTTACACCCTTGCGAAGCTCGCCGCACTTAGCAAGAACCACATAACTTCCTTCGCTCTCTGCAGTTACGGTGGCAGTACCGTTGCCGTTATCCGTAAGTGTTATACCGTTGGTAACTTCTGTGCGGTCTTCGTTCAAAGCAATCCATTCTATATCCTGGGATATATTTCCCTTTTCGCCAATCTGGTTGAGCACCTCAGCCTGTACAGAAGAGGAATTTCCCACTGCAAGAACGGAGCTTCCTGTTACCTTATTTGTAATTTCGGTGGGGGCTGCCTTTGCTACAAGAAGCGAACCGCCCTTTGATATATCCATGCTTATCTGTGCACCCTTTGCACTGTAGGGAATTACAGAATCGGGATATGCAAAACCAAGGCTCAGTGCATTTTTGTCAAATTTGGATGTGTAGTAGCCTGTGTATGTCTTATAGTCGT
>JAZQBI010000150.1:0-3473 GCA_045545635.1 Clostridia bacterium
AGAATCTTCATAAAATCAGACAGTTATAAATAAACAAATTTCATATTTATTTTTTAGCAAATATTTACAACACTTGCCATTAATTCTTAAATCAGTTATTATTAAATTATATCCTAACAGCAAAGAAATAACAATATGTCGATAGTTTCCTCGGCAATCACATCAACCGATGTTTCATGAAATCTATTGCTATATAGCAAAGCACCCGCCATTGACCGAAATCAATAGCGGGTTTTGATATATAACTGTTTATCTTCTCTCCACAAACCATCTTCCTATGTTATTACCTGTAAGACTACAACTACGTTCAAAGAAAAGATAAGTCTGCCTGTTTCCCATCCATATTGTGTAACGATCACCCTGACCGCCCGCTTTCATTGCTGCTGCCTGCCGTATATCAGTGACTCTGTCTATAGAGTAACGGCATCCATCCTCCCAAGTAATCTCTTTCGGAATCATAGTACCGTCCTCCTTAAATGCCACCCGGACCGCTACATATACCTTCGGAGGTTTAGTAGAAATCTCCATATTGCTGTACCTCCATATTTTTCAAAAAACAGCTATCCGAATAAATCGGTGCCTCCATCAGCTTGTATCCTTTCCATTTCATAAGTCGAAACTTAAAGTCAAGCAGCTCCGCCGGAACCCCAAGAACCGACGCAGCTCCAAAGAAGGTGTAATCTTGATTGAGGGTATCAATTACCTCTTCATCATCAAGCAGAAATTCAGCCGCAAACATATTTGCCTCTTTTTCAAACACAGATGTCTCATCAAATAGGGCAATATCATGAAAGGGAAGAATAGCACATCTCCTATGATTTACCGCATGACAAAGCTCATGTGCAGCAATTATACGCTGAATAATATCGGGCAGGTCGCTGTTTATAGTAATTGCACGAACTCTGTGTGATTCTATGAAATAACCCTTTAACGCATTCGGTTCTGTCCCCATCGAATCGAAGCAAACCAGTATGCCCATACTCTCCGCAATGGACAAAGCATCCGCCGAGCCATATTTCCGTCTCATTTTTGCAACGCAATTGCAAATATCCTCATAAGTCATATTACAACCCTCCTATCATTTTATGTCAATACCAAGCTGTATATATGTTAATCCACTAAAAAGCATATCAGATTTGATGTCCAATATACTGTACAGAATCAATCACTCGTCAGAACCGGACTTCTTTCCGTATTTCTCTTTTGCTTTTTCCTTACAGGCTAAATATGTCTTCATAATGGACTCAAAATACTTGTCCTTGTCTTCCTGGGATAATGTTCCTCCTGCAAAGAGTGCGGTAGTACCTGCTAAAAGACGGCTTACTTCATCCGCGTCCCTTTTGCCGTACTTGTTTCTGACTTCAGATATATACGGATCCTTTTCAATATCTGTGGTAGGATCAGTACAATTATCATCACTCAGATAGCGTTCAGACACCCCAAGAACCTCGGCCAGCTTTATAAGTGTCTTATTTCTCGGCTTCTTCTCACCAAGTTCATATGCTTGTATGGAGCGCCCCGAAACACCAACCCGCAAAGCCAGTTCCTCCTGACTAATCTCTATATTTTTTCTTGCATTTTTGATTTTTTCTCCAAATATGCTCATAAAAACCTCCCTAAAAAATATTTTTTTGAAAGTTCGTGTTTTCTGTTGACAAGTTCAAAAATAAGTGCTATAATTCACAACAACACGAACTTTAACACGAACTTGCAAATTCATTATACACCCTTTCGATGAACTTGTCAATAGCAAAGTTCGTGAATTTTGAAAGTTGTCCCGTTTTGTCGCAAATATGTCACTATATGTCCCAAAACAATATGGAGATGAAATTATGAACAGAGAAAGAACTATACTGCACAGCGATATGAACTCCTTCTACGCCTCTGTGGAAATGATGTTAAACCCATCATTGCGTGGAAAGGCAGTCGCAGTCTGCGGTGCAACAGAGGACAGGCATGGAATAGTCCTCGCAAAATCGGATAAAGCAAAGAAAGCCGGAGTCAAAACAGGTATGGTAAATTGGGAAGCCAAGCAGCTTTGCAAAGACCTAATACTCGTACCGCCCCAATACGAGCAGTATCTGAAATACTCCAAACTTGCACATCAGATTTATTACAGATACACAGATTTAGTTGAACCCTTTGGAATGGACGAGTGTTGGCTTGATGTGACGGGACATCACAAATCAGGCACAGATATAGCGGAAGAAATACGACAAGCGACAAGAGAAGAACTTGGACTTACGGTCAGCATCGGTGTTTCATTTAACAAGATTTTTGCAAAACTCGGCTCTGATATGAAGAAACCCGATGCCGTTACCGTAATAACAAAAGACAACTTCAAAGAAAAGGTATGGCCTCTGAATGCTTCGGAAATGATATATGTCGGCCCGGCTACAACACGCAAGCTGAACAGTCGTGCTATATATACCATAGGTGAGCTTGCCGAATGTGATCCAAAGCTGTTAGAAAGATGGTTCGGTATTAACGGCATCCATATCTGGCGGTTTGCTAACGGAACCGATGAATCCCGTGTTATGCACAGGGAGTTTGTTTCACCCGTTAAATCCGTAGGACATGGAATCACCTGCAATGCTGACCTTGTAAACGAAGATGACGTATGGAAAGTAATGCTTCAGCTTACACAGGATATAGGGCATAAACTACGCATCCACAAGCTGAAAGCAGCCGGCGTGCAGATTGCAGTACGAACCAAAGACCTTAACTACTTTCAATTTCAGACAAAACTTGCTTTTAAAACACAGCTTCCGAATGAGATTGCAAGCACCGCATTTGCTTTATTTCAAGAGAAATACAACTGGCAGGCAGATGTTCGTGCCGTAACTGTGCGAGCGATAAATCTTGAACCACAGGATGAAGCCGAACAGGTTTCAATGTTCGTGGACTACACAAAGGTCTGCAAAAACGAAAAGGTTCAGGACGCTATAGAAGAAATACGCAGCAGATTCGGAAAAGGGGCGGTCAAAATGGCTGTTCTATTGGGAGAACTTAAAATTCCCGGTCATCATACTCAAGAAATAACAATGCCGGGAATGATGTATCATTAAGTTATAATCATATATACAGGAGAGGAAATTAAATATGTATACACCTATATCATGCCCCGTTTGCGGCGGAAGATTATGCGACGCAGATTCAAAGACAAGATTTGAAACAAGACTTATCGGACACAAGTCTACACATCACCGTGATGACTGGTTTCCGACCATATATACCAAATGCTGGAAATGTAAAGCCTGCGTTGGTATCCGGACTATAACTGAATAACGTACATTTAACTTAGTACAGAGCACGATGCTTCCGATTATGTTAATCGGGTATCATAAGACATACGAGCCTGACAAGTAGCTTTAAACAGCTATTTTGTCAGGCTCGTTTGTTTTCTGCTGCTTGTCAGGCTCTAAAACGGAGTAGGCAATGCAGCTTTTTTATTTATCACTATAAGGGCTCCT
>JAZQBI010000151.1:0-14648 GCA_045545635.1 Clostridia bacterium
TCTTATTGCCTTGAGTGCCTGTTCGGGGTTAGCACCGAGTGCAATCTGTGCTACATTTACAACCCCGCAGGTTCCCTCGCATCCTCCACAATCTGGCCCGCCACCCCATTTACCGGAAGCGGCAAACTTAGCAACTGCACCGGTAGGTGTAGCCTTGGAGGACTGACCGCCTGTGTTGGAGTAAACTTCGGTATCTACAACAAAGATGTTGATATCTTCGCCGGAAGCGATAACGTGGTCAAGACCGCCGTAACCGATATCGTATGCCCATCCGTCACCGCCGAATACCCACTGAGATCTCTTAACGAGGAAGTCAGTTCTGTCAGCGATTTCCTTGATAGCGGGGTTAGACATATCTTCTGCACCTATGAGAGCTTCGATTGTCTTAGCTGCTGCCTTGGAAGCTGCAGCATCGTTCATGCCTTCTATCCAAGCCTTGAATGCCTCTGCAAGTTCAGGCTTAACAGCATCCATTACAGATTCCATTCTCATCTTGAGAGTTGCTCTGATCTTCTGGTTAGCCTTAACCATACCGAGACCAAATTCAGCATTATCCTCAAAGAGGGAGTTAGCCCAAGCGGGACCCTTGCCTTCTGCATTCTTGGTGTAAGGCATAGAAGGTGCACTGCCGCCCCAGATGGATGTACATCCGGTAGCATTTGCAACCATCATTCTGTCACCAAAGAGCTGAGTGATAAGCTTGATATAAGGTGTTTCACCACAACCTGCGCAAGCTCCGGAGAACTCAAGCATAGGCTGTGCAAACTGAGAATTCTTAATGTTCTTTGCAATGTCAATTTCGTTCTGCTTGGAGGGAACAGTCATTGCATAATCCCAGTTGGGAACCTGATCGTACTGGCTGTCGATGGGGTTCATTTCGATTGCACCCTTAGGACAAACCTGAGCGCAAACACCGCAACCGAGACAGTCAAGTACAGATACCTGCATACGGTATGTCTTGCCTGCAAAACCTGTTGCAGCAAGTGTTTCAAAGCCTGCAGGCTTGTTTGCAGCTTCCTCTTCTGTAAGGAGAACAGGTCTTATTGCAGCATGAGGACAAACGAGTGAACACTGGTTACACTGGATACACTTGTCTGCAATCCATGTGGGAACGTTAACTGCAACGCCTCTCTTTTCATAAGCGGAGGTACCTGTTTCGAATGTACCGTCTTCGATACCTGCAAATGTGCTTACGGGGAGCTTGTTACCTCTCTGTGCATTTACGGGATCTACGATGTTCTTGATGAATGCAGGTCTGGAAGCATCATCATTAGCTTCGTCCTTAGCATCCTTCCAGGAAGCGGGAACTTCTATCTTCTTTAATGCTTCGATAGCACCGTCAACTGCTGCGCAGTTCATGTTAACGATTTCGTCACCCTTCTTGCCGTAGGTCTTCTTGATAGCAGCTTTAATGAGCTGAACTGCTTCTTCAAAGTCAATAACGTTTGCAAGCTTGAAGAATGCACTCTGTGTTACCATGTTGATTCTGTTGGGACCAAGGCCAACCTTTACAGCAACATCAACAGCGTTGATTGTATAGAATTCGATTTCGTTTTCTGCAAGATATCTCTTAACATTTGCAGGGAGCTTTTCGTCAAGCTCTTCGGGAGACCATACGCAGTTAAGAAGGAATGTTCCGCCCTTCTTTAAGCCTTCCAGAATATCATACTGGTGGAGATATGCAGGCTTGTGACATGCGATGTAGTCTGCTTCGTCGAGGAGGTAAGTAGACTTGATGGGCTTCTTACCGAATCTTAAGTGAGACATTGTAACACCGCCGGACTTCTTGGAGTCATAATCAAAGTAAGCCTGAGCGTAGAGGTCTGTGTTGTCACCGATAATCTTTATAGCATCCTTGTTAGCACCAACTGTACCGTCGGAACCGAAGCCCCAGAACTTACATCTTGTTGTGCCTTCGGGTGCTGCATTAACCTTTGCGGGGAGTTCGAGAGAGAGGTTTGTAACATCATCTACGATACCGATTGTAAAGCCGTTCTTGGGCTTATCAGCATCAAGGTTATTGAATACTGCAACGATCTGTGTAGGTGTGGTATCCTTGGAACCGAGACCGTAACGACCGCCAACGATAACGGGAGCCTTAGCTTTGCCGTAGAAGAGGTTGCATACATCGAGATAAAGAGGTTCGCCAAGTGAACCGGGTTCCTTTGTTCTGTCGAGAACTGCAATCTTTTCAACAGTTTCGGGAAGTACATCAAAGAAGTACTTGGAAGAGAAAGGTCTGTAGAGGTGTACCTTAACTACACCTACTTTTTCGCCTGCAGCATTCAAGTAATCGATTGTTTCTTCGATTGCTTCGCATACAGAACCCATAGCTACGATAACCTTTGTAGCATCCTTTGCACCGTAGTAGGTGAAGGGAGCATAATCTCTGCCTGTAATCTTGGAGATTTCTTTCATATAATCTGCAACTACATCGGGAACTGCATCGTAGAATTTGTTGGATGCTTCTCTGCCCTGGAAGTAGATGTCAGAGTTCTGAGCTGTACCACGGAGTACGGGGTGCTCAGGATTTAACGCATTGTCTTTGAATGCTTTAAGTGCATCATAGTCGATAAGTCCCTTAAGGTCTTCGTAATCCATAACTTCGATTTTCTGGATTTCGTGAGAAGTTCTGAAACCGTCGAAGAAGTGGAGGAAAGGAACGCGGCTCTTGATGGATGCTAAGTGAGCAACACCGCCGAGGTCCATAACTTCCTGTACGGAACCGGAAGCGAGCATTGCAAAGCCTGTCTGACGGCAAGCCATAACGTCCTGATGGTCACCGAATATGTTGAGAGCGTGAGCAGCAAGAGCTCTTGCACTTACGTGGAAAACTGTGGGGAGTAATTCACCTGCAATTTTGTACATATTGGGGATCATAAGAAGAAGTCCCTGGGATGCTGTGAATGTGGTTGTGAGAGCACCTGCCTGGAGAGAACCGTGAACTGCACCTGCAGCACCTGCTTCGGACTGCATTTCCACAACATCAACAGTCTGACCGAAGATGTTCTTCTCGCCTCTGGCACTCATTTCATCTACAACTTCTGCCATTGTAGAAGAAGGTGTGATAGGATAGATAGCAGCAACTTCCGTAAATGCGTAGGACACATATGCGGCAGCGTTGTTACCATCCATGGTTTTGAATTTCTTTGCCATGTTTAATGACCTCCTATTTTTATATGAAAATATAATTAACCTTACTAATTATAGCACAAACCCTTTAGGAATTCAAACTATTTTTTTCATTATAAGCTCTATTTTCGATTTTTTTTGCATTTTTGTCAGTTTTCAATAATTTTATTCTGTATGTGTATACAAAATTATCATTTTTTTGTGTTTTTTGTGTAGATATATTTCAAGATATATGTTATAATGTATAAAAGAGGTGAGACATATGGCGTTTGACGGTATGGTTATACACGCCGTTACCAAGGAACTAAACGAAGTTCTGAAAGACGGCAGAATAGACAAAATACATCAGCCGGAAAAGGATACCGTGACCATTTCCGTAAGGACAAAGGGCGGCACATACAGGCTTCTTCTCTGTGCCAATCCATCCTGTGCAAGGGTTCACCTTATGAGCAGCACTATGGAAAATCCCATGAACCCGCCTATGTTCTGTATGCTCATGCGAAAGCATATCGGAAGCGGAAAGATAACGGGCATACATCAGGTTGATTTCGAAAGAATCATACACATTGATATAGAGAGCTACGATGAAATGGGGTATCTGTGCAACAAGACTCTTGTGTGCGAAATTATGGGAAAGCACTCCAACATCATTCTTCTCAATAAAGATGAGAAGATTATCGATGCAGTGTACCATGTGGACCTATCTGTGAGCAGTGTGAGGCAGATACTTCCGGGACTTATCTACACTGCCCCTCCGGCACAGGAAAAGCTCAATCCCCTGAGTGCGGATAAGGACAGTGTGAAGACACTTATAAAAAACGACTCTCTGCCTATGTACAGACACATTATGGATAACTTTTCGGGAATAAGTCCGCTTATGGCGAGAGAAGCTGTATTCCGTGCATCGCAGGACACGGAAATGCAGGGAGAAAATGCAACGGGCGAGCAGATTGATAAAACCGCCTATATATTCTCTATGATGATAGAAAATATCCGTGACGGAAAGCTCAGTCCCTGTATGGTAAAGGATAAGAACACAGGAAAGTTTGTGGACTTTAACGCCTTGGAAATAACCCAGTTTGAGAATATGGGAGAAGTGACATTTTTTGATACGGTAAACGAAGCGGCGGAAGCATTTTATCTCAAAAAATCCTCACTCCAGAGCCTTAAGCAAAAATCCGGTGACCTTACAAAATTCATAAACACCGGAATCGAGCGATGTGCAAAAAAGCTCCAGATACAAACCGAAACCATAGAAAAAGCAAAAAACAAAGATAAATACAAGGTGTACGGCGACCTTATTACCGCCAATATATACAGAATAAACCAAGGGGACAGTACACTTATATGTGAGAATTTTTATTCCGAAAACTGCGAGGAAATATCAATCCCCTTGAAAACCGACCTTACCCCCTCTGCAAATGCCCAGAGCTACTACAAGAGATACACAAAGGAGAAAACTGCAGAACAGGAGGCGGCAAAGCAAAAGGAACTGACAATAAAGGAAATAGACTATCTGGAATCCGTAAAGGAAGCTATAATGCTGGCAGAATCCGGCAGCGAGATATCTATGATACGGCAGGAGCTTACAGAACAGGGATATCTTAAAAACCGAGGCGGCAAACGCAAGGAAATCAAAAAAGCTCTGCCAAAGCCGATGCATTTTGTGTCCGACGACGGATATGACATATATGTAGGAAAAAACAATATTCAGAACGACTATGTTACACTAAAGCTTTCCCGAAGCACGGACCTTTGGTTCCACACAAAGGGAATCCACGGTTCTCATGCCATAGTGCGGACTCCCGATGCAATGGAGGTTCCCGACAGAACATATATGCAGGCGGCTTCTCTTGCCGCATATTACAGCAAAGCACGCTCGTCGGAGAATGTTCCCGTGGATTACACAGAGGTAAAATATGTAAAGAAACCCTCAGGTGCAAAGCCGGGAATGGTGATATACACCGACTACAACACCATATACGCAGAGCCTGACGAAGAACTTGCAAAAAGGCTGATGGCTGACAATTAAAGAGGGAAAACGGCGTTTGTGTTTGTAAAATCTGCATATTTTTTTGTTTTTCTTAAAATTTTACTTGATTTTTAAAAAAATCTATGGTAGAATACAGATTATGTTGATAAATATGCCAATTGGAGGTGAAATTATGCCTAATATTAAATCCGCTAAGAAGAGAGTTTCTGTTATCAAAACAAAAACTTTGAGAAACCAGATTATCAAGACTAACTTAAAGACTTGCATAAAGAAGTTTGAAGAATGTGTAGCTAACAAGGACGCTGAAGCTGCAGTTGCAGCTTGCAAGGTTGCTTTCAAGAAAATCGACCAGGCAGTTGCTAAGGGTGTTCTCCACAAGAACACTGCTTCCAGAAAGAAATCACAGCTTTCTGTAAAGCTCAACAAAATAAGCGCGTAAATTATGCATAAAAAAGTGAGCCTCATCCGAAAGGATGAGTCTTGCTTTTTATATTTAATCTTTAAATGTAAGAAGCTCCTTAAATTTGCCGTCACCCGACACAAGGGTGTCATAGTTGCCTTCTTCCACAATGTCTCCATTTTCAAAAACAAGGATTCTGTCAACATTCCGTATGGTGGTGAGGCGGTGTGCAACAATTATTACCGTGTGGTCTTTCATCAGCTCTTCCATAGACTGCTGAATAAGCTTTTCACTAATGTTGTCAAGAGCGCTTGTTGCCTCGTCAAATATGAGGATGTCGGGATTGCCCAGAACTGCTCTTGCAATGGCTATACGCTGTTTCTGACCGCCTGAGAGATTAAGTCCTCCGTCGCCTATTATGGTATTCCAACCGCTGGGAAGCTCATTTACAAATTCGTGCACATGAGCTATTTCCATAGCCTTTATTACATCCTGATTGGATGCTTCGGGACGGGCAATGCGGATGTTTTCCATAATGGAACACTGGAACATAAACGGATTTTGCGGAACAACTCCAAAGCTCTTTCGCATATCGTGGAGATTGTAGTCCTTGATGTTTCTTCCGTGTAGGTTTACACTTCCTCCGTCCACGTCGTACAGACGCATTATAAGCTTGGTGAATGTACTCTTTCCGCTTCCCGATCCGCCGACAAGACCGATACTTTCGCAGTAATTTATCTTGCAGTTGAATTTGTTGTATATGGGTTTGTTGTCATAGCCGAAGTCTGCATCAACAAATTCCAGACAGGGTTTGTTATTTTTCTTTGCACTTTCTCTCTCAATATCGATGCTTCTGCTTCTGCCGTCCTCAACTTCGGGGGTGTCGGTTTGGCTGTCTATTATGCTTTGGATTTTTTCAAGACCTGCAGTTGCACTGCTCTGACTCAGGAAAATCTGAAGAATTCCCGAAAGGGTGGAGAGTATTATTCCCATACTGTTTATAAATGCAAACAGAACACCAGTGGACAGCCCTCTGTATATACACAGCAGAGCACCTGCAAAGTACACCAAGGCAATACCCGAAAACTGAACAAATTCAGGCTTTGCATGCTGAAACCATATGGACATTGCCATACCCACTGCCTTTTCCCGCATGGTGTTGGTGTGGGATTGGAAACGGTTTATTGTATCACTTTCCACAGAGTAAATCTTGGTCGCTTCAAGACCGTGAATCATATCATTTATATATTTGCTTGCTTCGCTTTCGGTGGCTATGTACTCTCTTGCAATTTTCTTTATCTTCTTTCGGGAACGGTAGTTAAGAAATACCATAACAAGTCCTATAATAAGAAGTATTGCCGTAAGAAGTGCATCGTATGTGAAAAGTGCTGCAAGGGATATTGCAAACGAAACGCATTGATACGGTACACTGAGAACACATTGCTGCAGAAACCCCTTTATGTTGTTTAGGGGAGAACCCATAATGCAGTTAAAAAGCTCACCCGATGCGGTTTTGTCGTAAAAACTCATAGACAAATTTTGCACCTTGGCAAAAAATGCATTACGCAGGTTGCAGAGCGTTCCCTCCATCAGCTTGTGCATTGCATTGGTGGCAACTCCAAAGGAGGAAATCCGCAAAAATGACAAAAGTATATACAGGCAACACAAAAAGCCTACAATTCTTAGTTTGTCGTAATCGGGAATGTCTGCAAGTATTCCGTCATCCACAATGTACTTTATGACAAGAGGCTGAAGAGCAACCATAATTCCCGTAAAGAGCGAAAACAGAACGGAAATTCCGATTTTCTTCTCGTGTCCTTTTGTGTACAGACCAATGGTTTTCCAAAAACTTTTTTTCATAAAATATTCCCCCTCAAAGTATGAGAAAGTTCATAGTTTTACAATATTATACAGCTTTAAAAACAAATGTCAAGAGGAAAATCAGAAATGTTTATGAATTTAAATACAGAGCTGAAAAAATTTTGATTTTTTCAGCTCTGTATTTATTAATTATTATATATTCCGTCATTAAGGTATGCAAGAAGGTCTTTCTTGCTCATACCGTCAATACCCAGATATGCCAGATTATATCTGCTTGTTTCAAAGAAGCTCTTATTGTGCATTGCACCTGCCAGAACTATCATTGAGTCGATTATCGGTGTAGGTACGCCATACTGCACACCAAGGTCGTGATAGATTTTGCAGCCTATGGGAACATCCTCGGTCATATAGCGGTGGTGTATTGAGTTGGGACCGGTGTTTCCTTCGTTGGAGGGTTGATTCAGAGGGAACACCACATTGTCATTTCCGTTTTCGTCAAGTCCCATATATTCCTGAGTCAGTACACTTCTTCTGGAGAAGAACATTTCGTATTTGTATTTGGGACATCCCACTCCGATTGCTTCTGCAAGAGCAATTTCTTCATTATAGAACTTGTACTGAACTTCGCATATGGAGGGACAAAGTCCGTGGGAATACATAGAATATGTTGTTTTGTCATTACCGCAGAAGATTACTCCCCAGTTTTCCATGGTAGACACTCCAAGAACGGTTGCAGGCACGTGGATTACGGGATTAACATTGGCAAAGTCCACATCAAGAACTGTATTTGCCTTTGCAGGACCGTCTCCGTAGGTTACCGCATCCATACAGGGAAGATATTTTATGGATTCCAAAAAATCATCGGTGTCCGACATGGGGAGTGCCGCACCACGCAGAGAGATGGCACGGTATTTTGCACCGACATGGGGGAACTGGAATTTTCCAATGCTTTCAATTCTTGTTCCGTAGGGGGCAGAAGACCATCCGCCGACAATTACTTTTTTTGTGCAGTTCATCTCACGCATAAGTCTGCGAAGGAGCAGGCATCCGAAGTTGTCTGTAAATATATGTATCACCTGACCGTCTTCAAGATGGGGAATAAGCTCTCTGAACACAGGCTCATGTCCCCAGGAACCCATTGCAACTACAATAAGTCCTGCTCCCTTTACTGCCTTTGCAATATCCGATGTAACTATATCAAAGTGTGCTCTGCCTGAACGCTCAAAGCAGTACTTGTTCCTCTGAATGCCGTCCAGAAGAATTCCTGTTCTGTCTACATTTTTAAGAGAGCTTTCCGCATAGGGCATAATGTCATAAAGACGAACCTCTCTTCCTGCAAGCTTCATATCTGCAGCACAGGTTTTACCCACGGCACCGCCGCCAAGCACGGCTATGGGCATATCCTTTAAATATTCCATGTTACTCATACACAACACTCCTCAAAAAAATATTTACAATAAAAGTATAATGTGATACAATACTTTTGTCAAAACGATTGTTTTGATATTAACTATAAAAATTTCCGATTGGTGATGTTATGGATTTAAAAAATATTAAGACATTTATGACGGTGGTAAGCACAGGTAATTTTACAAAAGCCGCCTCAGAGCTGAGCTTCACCCAGTCAACGATTACTGCACAGATTCAGAGTCTTGAGAGAGAACTGGGCTTTCCGCTTTTTGAAAGGATAGGCAGGAGCAACCATCTGACCTCAGGCGGAAAACAATTTGTGAGATATGCGGCACAAATAGCGGATATTATGCAAAAGGCAGGAAGTCTTGGCGAAGATATGGCAAATATGAAAGGTACCTTGAGGATAGGTGTGCTGGAATCCCTGCTTTTTGCAAAACTACTGGATGTTCTGCAGCTTATTCAGGAAGAATTTCCGAAGTTGGAAATTGTCATAAAGCTCGGTCAGGCAAAGGAGCTTTGTTCGCTTCTCAAGAGTAATCAGCTTGATGTGATATACATTTCGGGTGCATCCAATTCCGATCCTGCGTTAAAGTGCTGTTATTCCAAAAGGGAGGAGCTGGTTTTTACAGCAGGTGCAAGCAACCCCATAACCCGAAGTCGGGTACCGGTTAATACGGTTTTTGAGTACCCCTTTTTAACCACGGAGTCGTCGGGCTATTGCTTTGCAGTACTCAGGGAGATAGCATCCCGAAATTTACTTACCTTAAAGCACAGTATCACCGTAGACAGCATAGCCGCTATTGTCACACTGCTCAGCGATAACCGAAGTGTTGCTTTTCTGCCTTTGTATTCTCTTGAAAAGGATATACAAAGCGGCAGGATAAAAGTTATCGACACAGGAGAAAAGCAGTATTACTACAGTCAGCTTCTGTGTTGCAGTGATAAATGGATTTCACCTTTTATGGAAAAGCTTACGGAAATCATCAGTGCAAAATATCCTGAGAACAATAATGATTTTTAAATGTGCAACAGGTTGACAAAACCTCCCTTTTTGTTATATTATTATAGTGTATATACATTTGAAAGGAATTGAATCGGATGAAGAAATTAGGTCTTAACGAAATAAGAGAAAAATATCTTTCATTCTTTGAGTCAAAGGGACATCTGAGACTTCCCAGTTTCCCCCTTATACCAAAGGATGACAACAGCCTTTTACTTATAAATGCAGGTATGGCACCTTTAAAACCCTACTTCAAGGGCGAGCAGGTTCCTCCACGCAAGAGAGTTACCACCTGCCAGAAGTGTATCCGTACTCCCGACATTGAGCGAGTGGGAAAGACCGCACGCCACGGCACATATTTTGAAATGCTCGGTAACTTCTCCTTTGGTGATTACTTCAAGCACGAGGCAACCTCCTGGGCGTGGGAATTCATTACAAAGGTTATGGAGATTCCCGAGGACAAGCTGTGGGTTACCATATACGAGGACGATGACGAAGCCAAGGATATCTGGGTAAACGAAGTGGGCGTTAATCCCGACAGAATAGTTCGCCTCGGAAAAGAGGACAATTTCTGGGAGATTGGTACAGGCCCCTGCGGTCCCTGCTCGGAAATTCACTACGACAGAGGCCCCGAATACGGCTGCGGCAAGCCCGACTGTGCAATAGGCTGTGACTGTGACAGATACATGGAGTTCTGGAATCTGGTGTTTACCCAGTTTGACAAGGACGAAGACGGCAACTACAACCGCCTTGCACACCCCAATATCGATACAGGTATGGGACTTGAACGTATTGCCTGCATTATGCAGGGAGTAGACAATCTCTTTGAGGTTGACACAGTCCGCAATATAATGAAGAAAATATCCGAGATTGCCGATGTGGAATATGGTGACGATGCAGGAACAGATGTATCTCTGCGTGTAATTACCGACCACATCAGAAGCACAACCTTTATGATTGCCGACGGTGTGCAGATAAGCAATGAGGGCAGAGGCTATGTTCTCAGACGACTCCTCCGCCATGCGGCACGCCACGGAAAGCTTCTCGGTCTTTCTGATCCATTCCTTTATAAAATAGTAGACACTGTTATTGAGGAAAACCGCACTGCATATCCGGAGTTGGAGCAGAAAGCGGATTACATCAAGAAGATTATCGAAACCGAGGAAAAGCGTTTCAGCGAAACAATAAACGACGGTCTTGCTATTTTGGAAACCTATGTATCAGAGCTTAAGGAAGAGGGCAAGACAGAGCTTTCCGGCGACAAGGCATTCAAGCTCTATGATACCTACGGCTTCCCCGTGGATATTACTATAGAAATTCTTTCCGAACAGAACATCACCGTAAACCGTGACGAGTTTGACAAGTGCATGGAAAAACAGCGTATGACTGCCCGTGCAAGCCGCGGAAACACCGATGAGCTTGCGTGGAAAGAGGATGATTTTAAAAAGAACTTTGGCGAAGCTATGATTGCGGACTTTGTTGGTTACGAAACTCGCGAAACCGAAGCAAAGATAAGAGCAATAGTAAGCGGTGCGGAAGAATTTACCCACGCCGACGAAAAAAGCGGCGAGGTTACAATTTTGCTTGATACCACACCTTTCTATGGCGAAAGCGGCGGACAGGTGGGTGACCGCGGTATGCTAAAGACCGAAAATGCAGTAGTGGAAGTTGTAAACACCAAAAAAATGGGTTCAGACAAGTTTATCCACATCTGCAAGGTTAAAGAGGGCGTTATATCCAAGGGCGACGAGGTTACGGCAACAGTTTGCGATACCCTCCGCTCAAAGACGGAAGCAAACCACTCTGCAACACACCTTCTGCAAAAGGCATTAAAGCTCACATTGGGAGACCATGTTGAGCAGGCAGGCTCTTTTGTAAGTGACGAGAGACTTCGCTTTGACTTCTCTCACTACGAGGCAATGACACCTGAGCAGATTGCACAGGTAGAGGTTATGGTAAACAAGGCAATATCCGAGGCGATAGATGTTGAATGCAAGGTAATGCCTATTGAAGAAGCAAATAAGTTAGGTGCAATGAGCCTCTTTGGCGAAAAGTACGGCAGCGAAGTACGAGTAGTAAAAATGGGCGATTTCAGCCTTGAGTTCTGTGGCGGTACACATGTAAAGAACACTGCATCCATAGGACTTTTCAAGATTCTTTCCGAAACATCTGCCGCAGCAGGCGTAAGAAGAATAGAAGCCATCACAGGTGCCGGCATACTTAAGTATCTTGCAGAAAAGGAAGAGCTTATTGCAAACATCGGCTCAGCTCTTAAGTGTGCACCGCAGGAAAGTGTCTCCAAGATAGAAGCTCTTCAGGCAGACAACAAGGCTCTTTCCAAGGAGATAGAAGCTCTCAAGGAAAAGATGGCAGGCGGCGGTATTGATGATATGAAAAACAGTGCCGTTGATGTAAACGGTGTTAAGGTTATCACAGGCAAAATTGCCGGTGCCGATGTAAACACCCTCCGCAAAATCGGTGACAATATGAAGGACGCCTTTGACAGCGAGGTTACAATCATCGCATCGGAATCCGACGGAAAGGTTATCCTCATTTGCTCTGCAAACAAGAATGCAGTGGCAAAGGGTGTTCACTGCGGTATGATTATAAAGAACATTGCATCCCACGTGGGCGGCTCCGGCGGCGGCAGACCTGACAGCGCTCAGGCAGGCGGCAAGGATGCCTCCGGTATGGACAAGGCTCTCGAAGCCGCACTGGAAACAGTAAAAGAACAGGTTAAATAACAAAGGAGATGTTTTTATGTCAGATTGTATCTTTTGTAAGATAGCGTCGGGACAGATTCCTACTAATTATATATATGAGGATGAAAAGGTAGTGGCTTTTAATGACATTGAGCCTCAGGCACCTACGCATATACTCATAATTCCCAAGGAACACATAGCCTCTGCATTGGAGCTTTCCGAGAGTAATGCAGACATTGTTTCTCATATTTTCCTTGTTGCATCAAAGATTGCAAAGGAAAAAGGCTTTGCCGATGACGGCTTCCGCCTTGTGAATAACTGCGGAAAAGACGGAGGTCAGACCGTGGGACACCTGCATTTTCACCTTCTTGCAGGCAGATATCTCCAGTGGCCTCCCGGCTGATAAAAAATTTATCTTGACACAGGAGAGAATTTTTTGTATAATGTAATAGTGTAATTTTGTCTTACCCGTTATGTGTTAAAAAGCAAGGCAGTAACGGAGGGAGGGAATTTTAATGGCAGAAATCAGAATTAAAGATAATGAATCCTTGGATAGTGCTCTCCGCAGATTTAAGAGACAGTGTGCAAAATCCGGTGTTTTATCCGAAATCAGAAAGAGAGAACACTACGAGAAGCCAAGCGTTAAGCGCAAGAAGAAGTCCGAGGCTGCAAGAAAGCGTTCCTATAAATAATTAATCCTTTGTGTAAGGAGGTTTTGACATTGAGCATAAAAGAAACTTTATCTCAGGATCTTAAACTCGCTTTAAAAGAAAAGGATACTATACGAAAAAATACCGTACAGAGTATACGGGCTGCAATACTTCAATTTGAGAAGGACAACCTCACCGAGCTTGCAGACGACGGCATCCTTGATATCATCGCCAAAGAGCTAAAAAAGCGTAAGGATGTTCTCCCCGAATACGAAAAGAGCGGCAGAGAAGATTTAATAACACAGTTAAACAGAGAAATAGAAATTGTAATGGGTTATTTACCTTCCCAATTATCTGAGGACGAGTTGGACGAAATTGTATTAAAAGCCATAGAAGAGACCGGTGCTTCTACCATGAAGGATATGGGAGCTGTTATGGCGGCGGTAATGCCAAAGGTAAGAGGCAGAGCCGATGGCAGGATGATTAACACCCTTGCCAAAAAACATTTAATGTAGCATTAAAATTAAGGGGAAGCTATCCGGCTTCCCTTTATTTTTTATATTTCAAAAATCTCAGGGAGGCGATTTGTGTGCTTAAAACCTTTTTTCCGGACATAGATGTAAAAAACGTGTTTGAATTAGATGAGAAATTTTTTTCTACTTATAATATAAGGGGCGTAATTTTTGATATTGACAACACCCTTGTTACCCACGACACTCACACGCCTCCGGAAGATATATTGAACTACTTCAAAGCTCTTGAAGAAAAAGGTATAAGAATTGCCATAGTTTCCAACAACCATGCCCAAAGGGTGGAAAAATTTTGCCGTGACCTTGGCTACCCATTTGTAGCAAGAGCGTGGAAGCCATTTAAAAAGAACCTCAGGGAGATACAAAATCGCCTGGGAGTCAAAAAAGAGGAAATGTGCCTTGTGGGCGATCAGATTTTTACTGATATATACGGTGCAAACCGTATGGGGTATTTATCGGTGCTTGTAACAGCAGTGGGAGAAAACGAAACAAAACTTGTTGCCGTAAAAAGAATTTTTGAAAAGATTGTGCTGCGTAAGTATCGCAAAAGCTTGCAAAACAAGAACAGAAACTAATAAAAGTTTTCGGTTTTTCCAATTGTATTTGAAATAATCTTAAATGATTGTTGTGTCAGCTTTGATACATTGTGATTTTGAAGTGCAGAGGCGGTCATGTCTCTGCATTTTTACTAAAGGAAAAGTTATTTTTGCCGCGTGCTTTGGTCATAAAACAACAAACTGGGAAAAATTAAAAATTTTGTAAAAAAAGTGTTGACAAACCCAAAGCGATATGATATATTAGTAAAGCACCGCAAGTGAGGGGCATCGATACTAAAAAAGAATTTGAAAAAAATTAAAAAAATTCTAAAAAAAGTATTGACAAACCACTTCGGATGTGATATTATAATCAAGTCGCTTGCGAAAGCCTCTTCTTGAGAGGTCGGCGATAAGTGACGCTTGGTCTTTGAAAAATGAACAGCATATTTAAAGTAATGAGGTTCTCGTTAA
>JAZQBI010000152.1:0-10534 GCA_045545635.1 Clostridia bacterium
TAAAAAAACTTAAAAATGAGTGTTAAATAATAAAAACTGTAAAAAGGATATTTTTGCGGTTTTTTTGTATTATTGCTTGAATTTTTATCAATATTTGATATAATGAATTTATAAAGAGTGTTACAGAAAGGGGAGAACCAATGGAAAAAATTCATATTCTTTGGGTTGCCAGAGCGAATGCAACGCCGCAGTGGACGGTAAAAAAACATACACATCCATATTATCATATGTTTTATTCTTTGAACGGAACTCTTCACTTTGAATTTGATGATCACACATACGATTTGCCCCCCAGACACTGCCTTTTGATTCCAAAAGGTGTTGAGCATGCGTATTATAATGATGGGGTAGAAGCAGTTGAATATATGGAGGTTAAATTTTCGTTGCTTAAATCCTCATTTGAAGCACACATTGCCCGAAGACATATTCAGATTTCGGACAATGAACTTGTTGGGAGTCTGTTCAAACAGATTTTGAAGGAATACTCAAAATTTGACAATCGTGCAGATGATGCAGCCGTGTCCTATCTTCTTGCTCTCTTGAATGTACTTGGAGAGAACGAAAGATATCAGACACAACAGCAGTTCAGATATTTTGCTGCAGGAGATTATTCTGAACTATCCCAAAAAATAATAAAATATCTTGAAACTCACTATTCTGACGAAATATCTCTTGACAATCTTGCAAAAATGTTCAATCGTAACAAAAGCCATCTGTGTGTAGCATTTAAAAAGGATACACATATGACAATCCTTGATTGCCTTAACACTATCAGAATCCGGCGTGCAGCAGAGCTTGTTGTGTACAGTGAATATAGCCTGGCACAGGTTGCCGGAGAATGTGGTTTTACATCAGTCAGCCACTTCAACAGAGTCTTTTTGAAGTATATAGGTATAACTCCCGGTCAATGCCGAAGAGCATATCCGGCAGATGCTCTGATAACATCCGGTAACGAAAAAGAGTTCAAAATAGAAAACAGCTTTATGTACAGTGTTCTTGCCGGAAAGCTTATCACTCCCCAGATGATAGATAAGCTCGATACATTGGAAACAGATAGCTTATAAAAAATACCCGCAAATACAAGTAGCTTGTGTTTGCGGGTATCGTATTTTATGGTGTGTTTAATTACTATTAAGTCAATTTTCTATGCGTATTGCACCGGATTGAAGCATTGCAGAAATTTCGCTTTCTGTATAGCCCAAGTTCAGCAGAACTTCCCTTGTATCTGCACCTATACCGGATGCAGGGACAGTTTTAAGCTCGCTTACTGAGTTCATTTCTATGGGACTGCTTGGCATAACATCAGTATTCCCGTTTGCAAATTGTACACGCTCAAGGAAATTGTTTGCCCATGCTTGCTCATCTGTTGATATATCGGCAAAATGTGTCATTTTTGTAAGCGGAAAATCATTTTCTTCCGAAAACTCAAGCCATTCTTCGCTTGTTTTTGTCAAAAATATCTCTTCAAATTCTTTGAAATAATCAGAACGGTTTGCCCAGCGTTCCAAAGCAGTTGCATACTTGGGGTTTTCCAGGATATCTTGTCTGCCGACTTTTTCGCAAAGCATATTTGTCATACGCTCTGCGTATCCTGCAAGATATACCCATTCTCCGTCTTTACACTTGTAGTAACCGCCGGGTGCACCTTGAGAAGCTCTGTCTCTCGGAAAGACCTGACCGTATGGTCTTTGAGATATTATAGCCATTGTTCCCATGGCAAATATAGCGTTGTGGTACAAGCATGACCGTACATAATCTCCTTTGCCCGTCTGTGTGCGACTGTACAGTGCTGAACATATTTCGCCCATCAGAAACATTCCGGTGAGTGTATCGCCCACGCTGTAAGGGGGAACAACAGGTGTGTAGTGTTCTCCATCATCAACTGCAAGGTCTCGCAAAAAACCGCTTCTTGCCCAGAAAGCAGTTGTGTCAAAGGCAGGCTTTTGAGCATCGGGGCCTTTTTCTCCGTAACCTATAACACCGGCATATATAAGTTGTGGGTATTTATCCTTGAGATCCTCGTAAGAAATTCCGAGCTTTTTCAATGACTGAACACGGATATTGGTTATAAATATATCGCTTTGGCTCAGTAATTTATGAAAGGCTTCCATTCCTTCGGTGGTTTTTAAATTTAATGAAACATATTTTTTTCCGGTGTTGTAGATATCAAAGACCGGATTTTCACTGTGAGAAAATCTACGCGGAAGGTAACTTATACTGGTTTCCCTCCATGTATCGCCACTGATATTTTCTACTTTTATAACCTCTGCACCCATATCTGATAACAATCGTGCACACACAGGAGCGGCAACAAAGGTCGACATTTCTAATACTTTAATGCCGGTCAACGGACCATTCATAAAAATCATCCTCCTAAAAACTAATCAATATGTATAAGTTTAGTATATCACTCATTATACAATTGAATTTTTGAGTTTGTCAACACTAAAACCAAATAATTTTAAAAAATACTTTTTAAAATTCCAAAAGCACAGTCTTTGGTAACGCAACAAAATAATTGACTTATATTTTGTTTTAAAGCATAAAATTCGTTATTAATAACAAAAAGTATTGACAAATATTTTTGTGTGTGCTATTGTTTGATTAAAGAGTTTAATGTTTTAAAACTAAATATTTTTAAAAAACTTTGAGGAGGATAACCCTATGAGAAATGTTGTAATCGTAGACGGCGTGAGAACCGGCTTTGGAAAACTTGGCGGCGGTTTGCGACAATTTCCAATGTCGCATTTGTCTGCTATGACAATTGACGGTTTGCTGAAAAAAACGGAGATATTGGAGCGAGGCGGAGTTGTTGAAGGTGTGTATATGGGTAGTGCGTTGCACGATAACCAGACATACTCTCCTGCAAGATTTGCTGTACTGATGTCGAAGCTGGGATATAAGACATGGGCAAGCTATGTAGAGCGTCAGTGCGGTTCTGCTATTGATGCAATTAACCATGCTGCAGCTGCAATTATGATAGGCACAGCCGACATAATGATTGCAGGTGGTGCTGAATCATATAGCCAGTTGTACAGTAAGTTTTCAATGGCTGTAGAGCCTTATAAGCTCATTCCCCCCAGACCAATCCCGCAGCTCTTGGCACCTATTCCGGAAGATTCGTGCGATATGATAACTACTGCGGAAAATATAGCTAAGATGTATAATATTACCCGCGAGGAATGTGATGAGTTTGCATATAACAGCCAGATGCGTGCGGCAAAGGCAACGGAAAAGGGATACTTCAAGGAGGAAATAGTACCTGTTGTTATTCCCGCAACAAGAAAGACACCGGAAGTTGTTTTTGATACTGACGAGTTTTTGCGTCCTACAACTACAATGGAAGGTCTCTCCAAGCTTGGCAGTGTAAAACCCGACGGTGTAACAACTGCCGGCAATGCCTCCGGAAGAAATGACGGTGCGGCAATGCTTCTTCTCATGACAGAAGAAAAGGCAAAAGAGCTTGGATACACACCTTATGCAAGATTTGTTATGGCAGGAAACAGTGCTCTTGATCCTAAGATTATGGGTATGGGACCCGTTGAATCAAGTTTGAGTGCTATTAAAAGAGCCGGACTTACTGTGGAAGATATAGGCGTTTGGGAATGTAACGAAGCATTTGCTGTACAGAACCTGGGAGTTATCAAAGAGATTGAAAATGTTACAGGCAAGAAGATAGACAGGGAAATCTGGAACCCCAATGGCGGAGCGATTTCTTTCGGTCATGCAAATGGTGCTTCCGGCGGAAGAATAGCAATGTTTGCTATGCGTGAAATGGAAAGAAGAGGATGCCGTTATGGTCTCTTTACATCATGCTGCGGCGGCGGTCAGGGTGTAAGTACTATCATAGAAAACCTTCGTGTGTGAAGATAAAATAATTACAGAAAGGAACATATAACTATGTATGATTATAAAAACAAATATGCAATTGTAACCGGAGCCGGAAAGGGCATAGGCCGTGTTATTGCAGAAAGATTTCTTAAAGAAGATATAGAAGGATTGGCTATTCTTGATTACGATGCTGAACTGATAAACAAGGCAGCAGAAGAGCTCAAATCTTACGGCAAAAAAATTCTTCCTCTTTGCTGTGACGTATCCGACGAAGAAAAGGTTAAAGAATGTTTTGAGGTAATATACAAGGAATTTGGCAGAATAGACATACTTGTAAACAATGCCGGTATCACAAGAGATGTTATCTTCCACAAGATGACACCTGCACAGATGCACCAGGTTATGAATGTAAACTTTTTCGGAACATACCACTGCCTTTATAATGCAGTACCGATAATGAGAGAGCAGGGTTACGGCAGAATTGTAAATATTTCTTCAACATCATCCTATGGAAATGCAGGTCAGGCAAATTACAGCTCATCCAAAGCTGCAATGGAAGGTCTTACCCGTACTCTTGCAAAGGAACTTGGAAGAAAAGGTATCACCATCAACTGCGTACTGCCCGGTTACATAGATACAGAAATGATGCGTGCAATTCCAGAGGAAAACTTAAAGAGAAGCATTGCAGCTACTCCTATGCAGAGACTCGGAGAACCCGAAGAGGTTGCTTCACTTGTTGCATTTCTTGCCAGTGATGAGGCTTCTTATGTTTCCGGAACATGCATAATCTGCAGCGGTGGATCTATTATACATTAATAATAAATGATTCACTGACAGAAATTTGAAAGGGAACTGTCTCAATAATTGGTTTTTAACTGAATTGAGACAGATCCCTTTTTTAGTACTTGATTTCTTGTTGTTTTTTGTTATAATAAGCCTATGTAGAAAACTCAAAATATGATTATTGGAGAGGATATAATGATAAAAGCAATTATTTTTGATAAAGACGGAACGCTTATTGATTTTGATTCTTTTTGGATTGCAGTTTCCGAAAACACAATAAATTATATTTTAAAAAAGCTTAACCGGGAGGATATTCCACTTGAAGAAATGCTCGGTGCAATCGGTGTGAAAAATGGTGTTTCTGACATAGACGGATTACTTTGCAAGGGTACATACGAGAAAATAGCAAAAGCATTAAATGATATACTGAAAAAGTACGGGTGCAACATAGATGAAGAAGAAATTATTGGTATGGTAACAGATGCCTATAGGCTTAATGCACATTCCGGCGAGGTAAGACCGACTTGTGAAAATATAAAAGAAGTCCTTTCCAAGCTTAAGAAAATGGGCATTAAACTTGCAGTTGTTACAACGGATAATCCGGAAATTACACATATGTGTCTTGAAAAGCTGGATATTGAGTCTCTTTTTGATAAAATCTATACCGACGACAAAAAAACTCCGGTTAAGCCCGATCCGCATTGTGCACTCGACTTTTCTGCACTTACCGGTGCATCAAAAAGTGAGATGATTATGGTTGGCGATACAATGACAGATGTACGTTTTGCAAGAAATGCAGGAATTACCGTAATCGGAGTAGGGGAAACCGAAGAAAAAAGACGTCGCTTGCGTGAATATGCGGATGCTGTAATGTCAGATGTTTCACATGTGTTTGAGTATATAGAGGTGGAAAAATAAAAATGTTTTCTGGTATTTTTGCAGGAATTACCTGGGCTTTGGAGACAGTTATACTTGGACTTGCATTGGCAATGACTCCCTTTGTTTCCACCGAACAAGGACTCCTTCTTGCTCCTTTTGTAAGCACATTTATTCATGATGCGGCTTCCGCACTATATATGTTGATATTAAACGGTGCAAGGCGAAATCTCAAGGACCTGCTGAGAGTTTGCAAGGGAAAAAATTTAAAATGGCTGGTATTGGCATCCGCAATTGGCGGGCCTGTGGGTATGACGGGATATGTGCTTGCGGTAAATTATATGGGTGCATCAATAGGTGCTGTTGCAAGTGCAATTTATCCTGCTATCGGGAGCGTGCTGGCATTTTTATTTCTCAAAGAGAAAATCAAGTGGCACCAGTGGGTATTTTTGGTTTTGACGATGTTGGGGGTTTTTGGTTTGAGCTATTCTCCCGAAATTGACATCAAAAACTTTGGAATCGGATTGTGCGGTGCTTTTATGTGTGCCTTCGGATGGGGAATAGAAGGGGTAATTTTATCAAAATGCCTGAAGGATGAAACCGTCAAAAGCGAATATGCTTTACAGATTCGTCAAACAGTGTCAGCCTTGATTTATGGAATTATCATCATACCCTCCTTGGATGGAATTGGTTTTACTGCATCACTGTTTGCAAAAGGAAACTATAGTGTAATTTTTATTATTCTTGCTGCGGCATTTTGTGCAACGGTATCGTACCTGTTTTACTACAAAGCCATTGGCTCTCTGGGCGTGGCAAAAGCTATGGGATTAAATATTACTTATACCGCATGGTCAATGTTTTTTATGGTAGTTTTATTTAGAGATTTGAGTAATATCAGCATCCTTACCGTATCCTGTGCGTTGGTGGTCGTTATATGCGGAATTTTTGCAGCGGCGGATTTTCGGGAAATTTTTAACATTCGTAAAAAGAATAGAAAGTGATTTATGTTTAATTTAGATAGGAGAGGATAGTATTATGTACAGAGAAATAACCCCTCAGGAAGCAAAAAATATAATGGATTCATGCAAGGATTGTGTGATTCTTGATGTAAGGCGTCCCGATGAGTATGAAAAAGGACATATTCCCGGTGCTATTCTCATTCCTCATCACCTCATACCCGATATGGCACCTGATATTATCCCCGATAAGGACAAGCTGATATTAGTCTACTGCCGTTCCGGCAGACGCAGTAAGCTGGCATCACAGCTTCTGTCGGATATGGGTTACAACAATATCAAAGAGTTTGGCGGTATATTGGATTGGCCGTATGATATTCAATGATTTTGATATTGATTCATTGTAATGGATAGTGTTCTTGATTTAGCTGATAAATTTTTTATCCAGTCTTGACAAAAATCGTATTTAAATTCGTCAAAGTCAGAGCTTTCCAATCAAAATATTGATTTATGGTGTTATAAAAAATAAATGGATTAAAGGAGAAAAAACTATGAACAAAAAAGCTTATTTTTACATTGATGATGTTGTGTGGCCTTTCCGTGATATTACAAGAGAGAAACCCAAGTCCATCTTTGATCAGACACTTTTAAAAATGTTGAAGGAAGCCCACGATAAATACGGAATGAAGGTGGTATTAAATGCCTTCTACCGCACAGATTATTATTACGGTGACGATGAATTCACACTGGCGGAGATGACCGATGCATACAAAGCGGAGTGGGAAGCAAATTCCGATTGGTTAAAAATCGGTTTCCATGCAAAACAGGAGTTTCCCGATTATCCTCATGTAAACATAGATTATGCCGATATGAAGAGTATGTATGTTCGCTTTAAGAATGAAGTTATTCGCTTTGCAGGTGAAAATACTCTTTCTACAGCGTTTAATCCCCATTGGTCACCTGTAAGTAAAGATGGTTTGAAAGCAATGGTAGAAGAGGGAATTACAATGGTTTCCGTAACAGCAGGCGAAAGGAAAGAATATAACGGCAATCCCGCATCGCTTCCATACGGTCATGCAGGCAGACTTCTTAATAACAGAAAACCCGAAACCGCAATTTTCTTCAGAAATATCAAAGGTGACGAGGCTATCAACGATTCCATTTGCGGTTATAATCATATTTCTACAGAAGATTTCAGAAGAACTTTGGATAACTGTGAGGTTATCTACAATGAGGAACTGGGAATTTACTACAAGAATTTCTGCAATGGAGTTTGTCTCAATCTTTCTCCGTTAAATGAGATAGAATCTGATATGTCAAGAGCTTTGGGTAAGGACTACATATGTATTGCCACACATGAACAGTATGCATATCCCGATTATTATGCATATCAGCCTGAGAGCCGCGATAAGCTTATGAAAGCGTGCGAATGTATCAATAAATACGGTTATGAGTATATATTTGTGGAAGACCTTGCAAAGTGAGCTGCGACATTAATTGTGGATTTTGCCTCTTTTCCGTAATGTGGTTATTTGGCAGATTACATCCTCACAAAGATGCCGGTTGCTATTGAAAAAACAAAATTATAAGTTCGAATAATTTCAGAAGATATGAAAGGACGATTTTAATGTTTGAACGATTAAAAGAATTTTGTGATTCGTTTCTGGAACTTGGTGTTCCCGGCTTTGATTTGGTTGTATATAAGGACGGGGAATGTATCCTGAGATATATGAACGGTTACAGCGATTTCGAAAGTATATATAAAGAATTGAAGGATTTGTATGACTACAATTTAACATATTGATGATAAAATGCAAAATTAGAGAAAATCTGATATACCCTCGGACTCTTAAAGTAATTTTTTGAATTGAAAACACAGAAAGAAGTATGAAAGGCGTGAGAATAATGAGCTATGAAATAATTGATTTTCATATGCATCCTTTTTTTGAAAAGGCAGATGATTTCAACTTTCACAAGGAGGTTGTGGATTTTACTGTTTCCGATATCAAAAACGAGCTTGGTAAAGCCGGAATCACTAAATTTTGCGGAAGTATAATAAAGCAAAAAGGCGATAGCTTTGCTTCTTTTCACAAGAGCAATGAGGAAGCACTGAAGCTAAGGGATATGTATGAAGGAAGCTACATACCCGGATTTCAGATTAGTCCCGACTATGTGGAGGAATCCCTTGAGGAGATAGACTATGCCCACGAAAATGGTGTTAAATTAATCGGCGAGCTTGTGCCGTATATTCACGGATGGGATGACTATTCCAACGAAAGGTTTGGTGTTCTTCTGGATCGCATAGCCCGTTACAATATGGTGGTGAGCCTTCACACGATAAATCTTGAGCAGATGGAAACAATGGCAAAAAATCATCCCGATGTTACTTTTGTCTTTGCTCATCCGGGCGAAAAGAACATTGCTCTTGGGCACATAGATGTTATGAAAAAGTGCGGCAATGTGTATCTTGATATTTCAGGAACAGGAATTTTTCGCCTTGGTGTTCTTAAAAGGCTGGTGTCCGATGTGGGGGCAGATCGCATACTCTTTGGTACGGATTTTCCTATTTGCAATCCGCATTGTTATGTAGCCGGAGTAATGGGTGAGGATATTTCGGACAGCGAGAGGCAACTCATCTTTTCCGGCAATGCAAAGATGATTCTGGGACTATAGGAGTTACAATACTTCTTATATTTAACGGGTAGGTTTGAGCCATGTCAGATTCCATCAATTACAATTTTTCAAAATTAAAAAGTGTATTTACGGATTTTTACAATGTTACGGGTATTAATGTAAATCTTGTTAATATTGATAATCAGATTTTACGCTTTAACAAAATACAACACAATGAATATTGCCGATATATCCAGAGTACAAAAGAGGGCAGAGATGCCTGTGCATGGTCTGACACTTGCCTTGTGGAAAAATGCCGTAAAAGCAAAAGATGTGAGGTAAATATATGCCATGCAGGGCTTGTTGATGTAGCAGTACCTCTTATGTACGATGATATCATTCTCGGTTATCTCATATTTGGGCAGATGCGTACACAAAACAGTACAGAACCAATAGAAGAAAAAGCAAGGGAGTATTTTGAAAAAATACCTTTGACGGACATTGCCGTAATAGAAAGTGTAAGAATAATCGCAGAGATGCTTGCAAAATACATACTCTTTGAGGATATGTTAAAGCCTGAGTACAACAGTCTAATACAGAAAGCCACAGCATACATAAATAACAACCTTACCGGAGAACTTACAACGGACAGTATTTCAAAGGGCATTAATGTATCCAAAAGCACACTGTATCACAACTTTAATAAATTTTTAAAGTGTACCGTAAGCGAATATATAAATATCAAACGTGTGGAAAAATCCACGGAATATCTCAAAAATTCAGACCTTGCCGTGGAGGAAATTTCTCGCCTGGTAGGCTACACAACTCCTTCATATTACGGAAAAATTTTTAAAAATATAATGGGAATAACTCCCGGAACATATCGTAAGAATTATGAAGAGCAGGGTGGAAGTGAGATAGTGTATTATACACAATAACAATGGGGCGAAAGATTATTTTCGTCCCATTATTGTTTATATATAGCGAATTTATATAACTATTTTCCAAAAAAACATAAAAAATATTGACACATATTTAGGGCGATGCTATATTCGACTTAATAAGATGGAATATGTAAGCGGAAACGAGACTGTTTCTAAAAAAATTATTAGTATAGAGACAGATGTAGTAAATTTCAGAAAAAGTTTCTTTGGATTATGCGGTTGCCAACGGCAGACCTATGTTTGTACCCGTGGGAAGCGGCAATATGTATTGGGATGGAATAATAGAAACTGCCCGAGAATCCGGAACACAATATTTTCTGGTGGAGCAAGATGAGTGTTACGGTGAAAATCCTTTTGAAGCATTAAAAAAGAGCAGAGACTTTTTGGGAAAATACATCTAATCTCAACCTCAGCAACTTTATTGGAGTTGCTGAGGTTGTATTATTATGTTCAAATTGTTGTAAATTGTCAATTTATATCACTATATTCCAAGCTTGTTATAAAATATTGACATCATTTGGGATTGGGTGA
>JAZQBI010000153.1:0-11888 GCA_045545635.1 Clostridia bacterium
TAAACGCTTTTCTGAAAACAAGATTTCCCAATGAAAAGGTGGAGGTTCTGTTTGCAGGAAACGACGGTGACACTGTGGGACTTATGCTCCAGAGATTTGATGACGATGTGGTGCTTCGGGGTGCTACAGATGCATTCATCCTCTTTGGTGCAAACGACATAAACCGAGGTCTCTACCCCACCGGAACCAAGGAACAGCAGGAAAAGGCGATAGACACCTCTGTTGCAAATATGGATATACTCCTTGACAAGACAAAAAAAGCCGGAGTAAAGAGAATAACCCTTCTGCTTCCCCCTGCTCTTGACGAGAGAGACTACAAGGGAGCTTCCTCAAAAAAGATGGAAGGCGTGTGCGAGGGACTTAAAAACTTGTCTCAAAAATATATTGAGCTTGCAAAAAAGCATAGAATCCGTTATATCGACCTGCTTACTCCCACGTTGGAAATCCTTAGTGCAAAGAAAAATTCCGGAGAGATGGAAATCCTGAAAACCGACAGAATTCACCCCAACAGAATAGGACACTTTGTACTGGCAAATGAGATTCTGCAGGATATGTACGGAAGCTACGGTCTTGTGGCATCTGTTACCATAGATACGAAAGAAAAAACATACCGTTGTGACAACTCGGATGTTGCCGACCTTAAAGTGAATGAAAATTCTGTAAGCTACACCTACAAGCCAAAGGCTGTGCCAATGGGTATTGATACCAAGAATATAACCGAGGGTGTAAGCGGAAACGGATATACCGATGCAGAAGAAGCATATCCTGAATTTGTAGACTTTACCCAGAAGATGAACAGGGAAATCATCAAGGTGACAGATCTCCCTGAGGGTAGCTACAATGTTGCCTTTGACAGCAAGGTAATCGGAACATTTTCCTCAGAGGAACTGCAAAAAGGCATAAATATTGCAACTCTCCCCGATAATCCGGGACAAATAAAAGGAAAAGCAGTAATAGATTCCTATATGTACAACTACTGGACACAGATTAAGGTGAGAAGATGCGAAACCCGTTTTACCACCTTGCGGAAAGAAGGTCTCTACGGTGCCGACAAAGCTACAATAACCGGATGGGTTGATGCAACATATCCCGAAGGTCATGTGCTCCGTGCTTACTGGACCAGCTTCCTTGGTTTGTACGAGGACTATGATATGTACAAAAGACAATGGGATTATCTTGAAAGAACTGCATACAAACTGGCAACACCCGGAGTTTACAACGTAAGTATTGCTCGCGCAGAGTAAATCCTCATCAATCACTCTATTATAACAGCCTCAGCAACCACCTTTAATGTTGGTTGCTGAGGCTGTTATTTGTTATGTCCCAAAAAGACATCAACACTCCATATTTTGATGTAGTATACTTTGTATAAAAAGTATGATAAATGCTTTGCATTACAGCCGGATACTCTCACATTGTAAGTTACTGTTACTTCGCTCATTCTTCATCTTTTTTCCCTATTTCGCAAAAATTAAAAAACCTTTTCTCTTGACAGGAAGAACAAATATATCAAAAATCCAACTCCGGCAACGCAGGCACAAACTGCCAAAGAATAATTTGTACCGATTGTCTCTGTCATTACACCACCGATGAGTCCCGAAAGCATTCTGGGAATACCCACACCTACCGCATACACAAGAGTTTGTGCAGAAGCTCGGAGGGAAGGCTCTATGCTTCTGTTTACATAGTAATTTACACTATATAACAGCGAAACACTTAAGAAACCCGTAACCAGTCCAATGACAAGAATTGCCGTCAAATGGGTGAACATTGACAAAAGCAAATACCTCACTGCAGTTGCCAACATAACCCACGGAACAAGCTTCTTCATACCAAGGCGTGTAAACAGAACATCAAACCACAAGAAAAACGGTGCTTCGCTAAATGTAGTGAGGAGTACATTTGCACCCCAAAGCCAAGTTGGAGCATTGAGATGCTCCGTAAGATATGACGGAAAGAAATTGATGTAATATCCATAAGCAAACTGTGCCGTTGCAAGAATTGCAATAAGGAGCATAAACACTTTTCCCTTGAGAAACGGTGCAAAGCTGAGCTTTTTCTCGTGAGCGTGACCTTTTACACCGGGCATAAATCCAATACAAATGCAACATACCACACCAATAACAACACACACCTTAAAAACCACACCAAGATTTCCTGACACGAAAAATGACAAACCAAATGAAACAAGACCATAGCCTACCATACCCATAAGTCGCATAGGACCATAGCGAAGTCCGTCGGAATTTGCCGTTTCCATACCTATTACATCAAGGACACTGCCCATGGCAGACAAGAAAAACATCGTACCCGCAAGAGTAAATGCCAACCACCAAAAATTGTTACTGACAGGAACTGCACAGTAGAATACGGTCGTACCCAGTGCCATAATAAGCAGTACTGTCTTTTTATACCCGGCTTTGTCTGCACAAACGCCCCAGAAAAGCGGTGCAAATATTGCCACTGCCTGAGGTATGGCAAGAAGTATTCCAACATAAGATGCGGAATGTCCTGTTTCGGTATGCAGATACAGCTGGGCAAAACAATAATACAACCCCGTGAACCCATACAAAAACAAATTTGATATATACATCACAAGGCGTGGGGAAAGAAATTTTGTCCTCTGCATTATAATTCAATCCGTTCTGTGATATTGCCTTCCATATCAAATGGGCGAGCAGGTTTTGCCGAGGAATTTCCGTCGCCTTCCTCGTAGGTAACCATCTCACCGCCGTAACGAAGTACATTTCCGCGGAACTCCGCAATAGCACCCTCGGGAGCCTGAATTCGAATAAGTCCCGTACTTCTGAATACATTATTGATAACGTGAGCCCCCTTGGAACGATGGAAGGTTACCATCATATCACCATCATATTCAAAATAGTTATCTGCCCAGATGGTACCCGGCTGTGCTATATGATAGTGGAAAGCACTCTTAAAACCTTTTACCACATTACCAATCATTTTGAAATCAACACCGGGCGCATCAAGGTACAATCCCTTGCAGTTAATACCCTGATTACCGCATCTTCTGTGAACATAGTTGTTTCTTATAATACCCCTGTTATCCAAAAGCTTATATATTGCTGCACCATCGTTTAGTGTCTGCATAGGATCGAGAACAACATTGTTTTCTATAAGGACATTATCGCCATATGCAACTATGCCGGAATAAGGTGTATATTCTATGTAATTGTTGCATACTACCGCACTGTCTATAAAGATACCTACTGCACTGTAATAGTCAAGACCTATGTGATCTATACGGCAATTTTCTACACGAGGCCATTTTGCATAAACATCTTCCGATGCATCATCGGGGATATTGTCATCTATTAGCACGGTAACACCGCCTGCACCACATTCGCTGATGTGTGCACCGCGTACATAAATATCGTCACCCTGAAGTTTAATAGCATGACCGCCTGTTTTGTAGATATTTAAATCTTCAAGTACTATCGAGGAGACGCCGATACCTTCTATGGCACCGCTCTGCTCTTTGGAGACAAATCCTCCCGCACCTCTCATAACCTTGGTGGAATAAATATCTGTAACAACAGGTGTAGTAGCCGCAGTAATATCTATATCTCTTATTGTGATATTTTTTGTTCCTTCTTCAAAGGATATAACATTGGTTGTAAGAGGAACAACTGCACAGAAATCCTCCGCATTATCGCCCGGATATGGTCTGTAATATATTTTGTGTTCTTTCTTGTTATGATACCATCTGCCATCTTCCGCCATGCCTTCTTCGGTGTTATAAATAACATACTGATTTTTCCAGAAAGAACCAACGGGATGTCCGCAAGGGGGATCCAGATAAAAGGTATGGGTTTCCTTATCCATACCTACAACCTTGGTATAAGATTCATTCCATGAATGGAATACCTGAACCTCGGCATTTTCAAAAACAAAATCCTCGGAAAAATCTTCGGGGTTATATACAAAATTATCAAGCTCATCACGACGAAGCTCCCTGCCCCATCCGCCAAAGCAAGAACCTCTCCAACCCATAGAGTCAAACTCAGAAAGGTGTTTGAGTTCTCCTACAAGAGGATAACGAGCCTTTTTGAGATAATCACCCTTCATGGAAAGGAGCAAACGGAAATCTATATATTCACCATCAACCTTGGGAACATCGGCACAGAACCATCCTGTTTTCTCATCCAAAACCCAATCCCCTACGGGAACACCACCGGAAAGAACGGCTCTTCCCTGTCCGTCACCTTCTATAATAAGTCCGTTATCTTCTTTTGTAAGACACAGCTTTGTACCATAATAAACTCCGCTGTGAATAATCATCTTCTTTTCACCGGATGTATTCCGTAAAATTTCGAGGGCTTCCTCCGGCGTTGCTGCCGAACACTTTGACACATCGGCAGGATTAACATTAATAATCATATTACCATCCTTTCTGCCACAATGGCATTTCATAATATAATTATAGACCGCCGAAAATACGGAAACAATACAAAAATTGTGTGCGTATTTCCCGACGGTCTTATACTTTGAAAAATTATATTTTGGTATCCAGAATATTTTCTGTTCCGATATATTGTGAAATCAGCTCCATAAGTTCCTCACGGGAAGCTTTTGAAGTGATTTCCAGCATTTTTTTGACACGATATTTGACGGTTCCCACGGCAACCATTTCTTTCTCTGCTATTTGTTCATAGGAAACACCCAATACAATTCCTCTTATGATTTGCAAATCAATCTCATCCATAACAGAAAACAACTGTTCTAGTGTGTATACATCGCAGGAACATTCGTCCCTCAAGAAGTTATTTTCACTGTTTGAAACGCCGTACGAACCCGTGGTTGCTACGGAGGAATACCTTGCTCCGCGAACAATTGCAGATACCGACTCCATACCGGGATTGTTTACAAGAAAAGAGTACAGACGAATTGCCTGTCTGCCCATCTCGTGATAGTCAAGAGATATCATCTTTATATCCGGTTTGAGATATTCTGCCAGAGGAGAATCCCAGAAGGAATGTATGCACAAATCCGGCTTTGGATTGCATTTTCGCAAAAGGCTTGCCAACACAATAGATACAACATCGTTTGTACACAGAACCACGTCATATTTTTGTGCCTCGGCAAGAAAATCCTCACAGCACTTTTTTACCGAAGCATCAACATAGTAAATTCCGGTGGTACCGGTCTTATTGTATCTGTCGTTATAGTCCCGGAATGCTTCACATTTTACAGAATCAATCATATTATCACGGCTGACACCCAACAATGCCATATTGCACCACCCACGCCCATGCATATAAGCACACCAGTCCGTGTAAATTCCATAAAAATCAAAACTTAAAGAGCTTACACCTCGCTGAGAAGTGTTATTGTAACCCGAAAGCAATATCGGGTGAATACCCTTTTGAGAAATATATTCAATGCGGGAAGCTATCCAGTCGTGGCTTCGTCCGTTGAGAATAACCGGTACATCTTCTTTGTGAGAAATCAGCTCATTAAGGTCGCAAAGATCTATTTCCACAAGTCTGCCTTTACATTCTCTGACAGCAGAACGCATACCTGACATATATTTTCCGTTCCAGAAATTGCCCGACAGGTCAGGCTCCGTCATTACATAAAAATCCACAAAAACACTCCCTGTTTATATATACATCTCCCGTGTAAGCTTGATAATTTCTCCGCGGAGTTCATCCTTGAAGTCTGCATTTTTGTTGTAATTTTCCACCATATTATCCCAGAATTCCATATTCTGCTTTTTGCTGTATTGCACTGCAAGTTCTTTGCGTTCAGCAAGAGGACGTTCAAAATCCTCGTGTTGCCACAGACGTTCCACATACATTACTCTGCGAAGTGTTTGCTCAATAGTGTATCTTTCCTCATTCTTGGGAGAAATTTTACATTCTTTATCAGGCTCGACGATATCCTTTGCCCCTATGGCACAAAGGAAGGTCTCCGCCATAAGATGATGTCCGTAATCATTGGGATGCATACGATCTTCGTTTATTGGATTTTGATCCATATACTTTAACAGTGCACTGCGCATATCTATGAACAAAAGATTATTTTCTTTTGCTATCTCTTGTGCCTGACAAGCAAGAATTTCCAAATCCTTATCGGTACCTTCGTAACTCTTTACGGGAGTATTGCCATACTCGTTGTAGGGTGTGGGCGAGCATATTATCGGAGTAGCACCGAATTTTTTACATTCTTCCACATAGTATTTCAAAGCATCGGCATAGTGACTCATACCCCACTCTACATTGGCATTGCTTTCCTCGTCATCACTGCCGTGGCTGTACACCTCAACGTCATTCATTCCGTACATAATAACGACGTATTTTGGAAAGTATTTGAGACAGTCGGTTACAAAGCGGTTTTTTACGTTCATTTCTCTTCCTCTTGCACCGCTTAACCCGCAGTTGTACAAGCCTATTTCCAATTGAGGCATATTGTCAATAAACCACTGGCTTATTTCTTTTATCCATGTTCCGTTAGCAGTGATGCTGTCTCCTAGAAAACATATTCTGTCATATTTTGAAAGATTAAGTTTCACTTTATTTCATCCCTTTTCGGATAAGTCTTATTACTTCCTCTGTTTTTCGGCATACATCACTGAGTATGCCGTTATTTATTACGGTGTAGTCTGCACTCTTGCGATAGTTTGATATACGCTCGGTGTAGAATTTGCGGATTTTCCCCACATCTTTGAGGAGTGGTATTCGTTCAAGAGGTGTGTTATCAAAAATGAATTCCGGCGAAGCATCTATAAAAATAACCTTACCGTCGTTTTTCATAATATCTATATTTTCGTCCTTAACAACCGTACCGCCTCCGGTGGTGACAACCACACCCTCAAGCTCTGTAACGTATTTGAGTGCCTCGGTCTCCACCTGTCGGAAGTAGGACTCGCCAATATCCAAAAGCTCACGGATACTCCTGCCCTCTCTTTGGCTTACAATATCATCAAGGTCTACTATTTCTAACCCGATTTTTTCACACACGGCATTCCCTATTGTGGATTTTCCACAACCTGGCATCCCCACAAGATATATATTATTCATCAGCCACTCCTCTCAATTTGTCAAGTGCCATATAATAGCCCTTGTCCCCATGACCTGATATCTGTGCTATGCATCCTGCCTTTGTAACAGAAATTTTGCGGAAATCCTCACGGGCATTAATATCGGAAAAATGAACCTCCACAAAGGGAATATCCACACTTTTTATTGCATCGGCTATGGCATAGCTGTAATGAGTGTATGCACCGGGGTTAATTACAACGCCCTTAACATCCGAGCCATATATACTCTGTATTTTGTCTATAATTGCACCCTCGTGGTTGGACTGCCAGATTTCCAGTTCAAAGCCTTCATTATCCGCATAGTCCATAAGGTCACGGCAGATATCATCATAGGATTTTTCGCCGTATATTCCTTTTTCTCTTATACCCACAAAGTTTATGTTAGGTCCGTTTATTATAAGTAACTTCATATTATTTTCCCCTCTCTATGTTTACTGCACCGGTTGATAATAAATCCTCGTAAAATGCCGGATATGATTTGTTTATACTCATTGGATTTTCAATAGTTACACTGTTTTTGCTCACCAGTGATGCCACAGATGCCGTCATAGCCATTCTGTGGTCGTTGAAGCTATCCACTCTTCCTCCCTCAAGACAAGGCTTGCCTTTTATGATGAGGCATCCGTTTTCCTCTCGGATATCTGCTCCGAGCTTTGAGAGGACATCAACTGTAGCAAAAGCTCTGTCGCACTCTTTGATTCTTAAGCGTTCTATATTCTTTATTACGGTTGTTCCCTCTGAAACTGCACAGGCAAGAGAAAGTATGGGAATGATGTCCGGAATATCCGCAGCATCTATCTCTCCGGGAGAAACCAGACGGGATTTGTTCACCTTAAAGCCTGCGGGGGTGTCGGTTATGTCAGCATTCATTTTTTTGAGGATATCCACAATCTGTCTGTCACCTTGCAGGGAATCCGGCTCCATATTGGCACACTCAATACCTCCTGCGAAGCATCCTGCCACAAGGAAAAATGCAACCTGAGAATAATCTCCCCCCGCACGGTAGGTACCGGCTCTGAATTTTTGGGAGCCTTTTATATAAAAGCTTTTGTAGTTATTGTTTATTATACTTATTCCTGATTTTGCAAGAACCTCAAGAGTTATATCCACATAGGGTTTTGACTGAAGCTCACCCTCTATATATAACGTACTGTCAAAATCCATAAGAGGCAGTGTAAAAAGTAGTCCCGTAACGAATTGGGAGCTTACCGAGCCGTCTACGGTATATTCATTTTTTGAAAAACCGCCATTTACCCTGAGATATTCACCGAGAGCAAAATCGTAGTCCATATTATTGTTTTCAAAAATATCAAAGTATGGTGTGAGAGGTCTTTTTAAAAGAGTTTCTGAACCCTTAAACTCCGCCCTGTCTGCAAAAAGTGTTGCAACAGGTATCATAAACCTCAGCGTGGATGCAGATTCACCGCAGTCAAGAAGAGCGTTTTCCACCTTATCTTCCCTACTCTCTACCGTGATTGTACTGCCCGTGATACTAACCCTTGCACCCAATGCTTCTATACAGGAAAGTGTGGCTCTTATATCATTGGAAAAACTTACATTCTCAATAACTCCGCCCCCTGCAAGAAAAACAGATATAATATATCTGTGAATATACGACTTGGATGAAGGGATTGATACAACTGCATTATTATGTTTTTCTGTTTTAGCTATGGTGATAGTGTTCATCATTTGTCCTCCGTGGAATTTTTAACAAATAAAAATCTTACTAGTTTATTGATTGCGAGGCATAAGGTTTAGATGCAAACCTTTATAGCGATATACTCACTTAGTTCGTGCGATATATTTTCACTCTGTTCAAATGCGATATAACTACGCTTTGCTCCGTTGCGATATGATATAAATTCCTTTCAGGGAAAAAATTTTCCCTTGTATATATTATCATACTTTTTAACATGTATCAACTATATAATAAAAGAATCCGATAAAACTTATGTAAGATTTATCGGATTCTTTTATAAAGCAGATTGTGTGTCATTAGGGTCGCCGTTAATGGCAAGGTCATATTCTTCAGACCAGTCAAGACCTCTGTATTCGACGGCTCGTTCATCAGTTTCTATGAATTCCATAAGAAGGTCAAGCATTTCCTTCGTCCATGTATTTTTATCTATTTGTGCCGTTGTGAATTTATTAAGGCTTATCATTTCAAAGCCAAACAAATCCTTCACCTGAGTTTTTGCCGCGCCGCCTACAACCTCTGCAACAAGATGCGACGGGATAAAGAGCACTCCGCCACCTGCACCGAAAACAACATATTCTCTTTTTTCATAAGTGGAATTGCATCAATATCTACATGGTCAAGATGATTATGTGTACAAATTACAACATCGCTTTTCAATTTTTCAGGCATAAAAGGTGCTATTACCATTCGGCCGCGCTTTGCAATTCTGTCAACAACATTTGAAAGATAAGGATCAATGCATATTTCGTTAATTCCGTCATTTAAGATGTATCCGCTTTGTCCTATCCATCTTATTTTTAAATGATACATATAAATTCCGCCTTTTGATTATCCCTATTCAGCTCTGCATTATAAACTGCTCCATCTCGAGATTGTATACATACTTCATACTCCCCGTGAAAGCCCTCAAACTCTATTTGTCCGTTTTCATCCGTTACCAGCTCTACTTCGGTATGCCACTGTTCTTTGAACAATTTTTTCAGCATTTCACCCGATTTTTTCGGAGCCAAATCTCTATGAAACAATCCTGCACGAAGTCTATTTTCGTCCCAATCCGGAGAAGAATATGCTGTTTGATCAACAGAATTCCAATATATAACCGATTCCAGCTTTTCCGATGAAAACCACAATGTGTAAAGATATTTTAAAACCTCTGCCTGCAAATCTTCCGCCTCGTTACCCTCACCAAATGTCGGAATCTGAACTTCTGTGATTTCCAGCGGTTTTCCGAATTCCGACATCACATCAAGACCTTTTAAAATCTTGATAGGATCAAAATATTCCTTGAAATTCCAGATATCCTCACCATCCTGCATTCCCATATAGATATGGTTCTGTATACCGATTTTGTCAATCCTTACACCTTTTGCCAAAGCTGCATCTATCAACATATAATAAGGGTGTCTATATGTTTTTTCGCCGATTTCCGGCACGAAGTTTCCATCATTTATCACAAGAACATCGTTTGGAAAATACTTTTGTGCAAGCTCAAAGGACCATTCAAGTGAATCACGTGTATCGCTAATGACGCTATTGGTAGTCCACCAATGAGTTTCGAGAAGCTCATTGATGACTTCGATATCATACATCACACCATTCCCGTATTTTAGTGCAATTTCCATGAATCTTTTTTCGTAAAGCTTTTTCATTTCTGCCTCATTGTCTTTAGGAAGCCAATCGGGAATAAATTTGTCATAAAATAAACAATGGATTTTTGCATCTATACCTTTTTCGCGACAATAGTTAAGACACAAATCTGTACTGGGACGCCGCCAAACATTCTCACTATCAGCACTGAATCTCACTTTTCCCTGCACAGGCTCAAGTCCCGCCCAATAGAATGGGATGGTCGCAAGATTAAAATACTGTGAAAAAAGATTACGATATCGTTCATTTTCCGATGCCGTTTCAAATTGATCCAGCATAAATATATGTGCTCCATGCTTAAACTCGTGATTTTTCAAAACTGACTTAACTCTGATACCAGATTGAACAGCACCGGTTTTATCCTTTATAACTATCGTCTTTTTCCCTTTTCTGTTTCTCTCGATATTATCCTTTACTACCGTTTTAAACAGATCGTTATTTGCATCAAATTGTTCCAGGCAAAACCTTTCGATTTCCCCAAACTTCATATCTTTGATATTCATAATCATTTCACATCCATTTTTGAATTTATATTAACTCCACTCTCTATCGTTTGCCCATTCCTTGTCCCACTCTGTTGTGGGCTCCCATATTCCGGGATATTTTTCGTGCATATGCTCTGCAATAAGCTCTTCATTAAGTTCATCAATACCAAGACCCGGCTTATTCGGAACATTTACAAACCCATCCTTAAATAGCGGATTATCAATTCCAATAGCAAGATCATTCCACCATGGAATATCAACAGAATGGAATTCAACCGCCAAACAATTCTGAACAGCCGCTGCCGCGTGAATTGCCGCCATACAAGCAATTGGGCTTTCTGCCATATGAATTGCCATTGCAACGCCGTACTTGTCACACATATTGCCAAGCTTTTTCATTTTCATTGCGCCACCAACTGTAAGCATATCAGGATGAACTACCGACACCCCACCACATTTCATAAGAGGCTCAAAGTTTTCAGCCAAATATATATCTTCACCGGTACAAATCGGCACATTACAAGCATGTGCAATTTTTTCATAATGCCTTGTATAATGCCACGGAGCAATATCTTCCAAAAATCCAATAGGCACATTTAAACATCCCGGTTCATCAAGCATAAGTTCGATACCTAAATCCATCTTTAAGAACGTAAACCCTTGTTCCATTCTTTTTTTGAGAGCATGTCCCATATCTGTTCCTGTATGCTTTCCGTCAACGTCTGTATCACAGTACATTCTGACCTTATCACGGAACTTTCCGCCAAGCATCTGCCAAAGCGGAACACCCCATGCTTTTCCTGCCAAATCCCAAAGTGCTATCTCAAGACCTGATACTCCACCGCCTTGTCTTGAATGTCCTCCAAACTGTTTTATTCTTCTGAACAGCTTGTCTACGTTACAAGGATTTTCACCTATTTTTCTTTTGCGAAAAGGTTAATGGTTTTATTTTTTTGCTCAATCTGTGCAATTTCTTCACAACACACTATATTTT
>JAZQBI010000154.1:0-13720 GCA_045545635.1 Clostridia bacterium
ATAACTTCCATTCTGTCAAGAAGTGGTCGGTCTATATTCTCAAGAGAGTTTGCTGTTGTTATAAAAAGAACATCACTGAGATCGATATCACATTCTGCATAATGATCACGAAATGCAAAATTCTGCTCACCATCAAGTACCTCAAGAAGTGCAGCACTGACGTTTCCTCTTGTATCCTGTCCGACTTTATCGATTTCATCAAGAAGTATGAGAGGGTTAAATGTTCCTGCTTTTTTTATTACATTTACAATTCTTCCGGGCATAGCACCAATGTATGTTTTTCTGTGACCACGGATTTCCGCTTCATCATGAACACCGCCAAGCGACATACGCACATACTCTCTTCCAAGAGATTTTGCAACTGCTGCCGCTATGCTTGTTTTACCAACTCCCGGAGGGCCAACAAGGCATATAACCGGAGACTTCTGTCCATCAGAAAGCTTGCGTACAGCAAGAAATTCAAAAATTCTTTCCTTAACCTTTTTAAGCCCGTAGTGGCTGTTTTCAAGAATCTCCTTTGAAACGGACAAATCCTCTGTTTCGCAGCTTTTTATACCCCACGGAAGCTCAATGAGTAAATCAAGATAATTGCGTGCCACTGCTGCCTCAGGTGAAGATGACTGCATTCTGCCAAATCTGTCAAGCTCTTTTTTGAATTTTTCTCTAACTTCATCAGGGAAGTTAATATGATCGCCTTTTTTTCTGTACGCTTCATATTCTTCATCGGAATTGTCGCCCAGTTCCTCTCGGATAACTTTGAGCTGTTCACGAAGATAAAAATCCTTCTGGTTATCGTCAATGCGAACCTTAACCTTGGATGAAATTTCCTTTTCTATCTGAAGAACTGCAATCTCGTGTCTCATAATACTCAAGAGCAGTTGAAGTCTTTCTAGGACATTACACTGTTCCAGGAGCTTTTGCTTTTGCTCAATATCAAGGAAAAGGCCGGAAGCGATAAGATCTGCAAATCTATCGGCATTTTCCTCTTTTACAAAAGAAATATCAACCTCTTCCGGATGTCTGCCGGCAAGTGGGAAATACTCCCCTGCCGCTTTCTTTATTTCCCTTACATATGCATCTGCAAGTACTGTATCCTCAGAAATTATCTCATCAGGTATACATGGTGTCGCAAAGCACTGTATAAACGGTGAAAAGTCAAGATAGCTATCCACTCTTACTCTCTGGACACCCTCAACAAGAATACGCAAATTATCATCGGATATTCTTAAAACCTGTCTTACATGGCACAAAGTACCAACCGAAAACAAATCCTCGCTCTGGGGTTGCTCAACATCGGGATCAACCTGAGCAACAATGAGAATCTTCTTATCTGTTTTCATAGCTGCCTCAACAGCCTTAACTGAGATTTCTCTGCCAATATCAAAATGTATTACCGCACAAGGAAAAATCGGAACTCCCCGCAAGGCAAGTACCGGATAAACTGTGTATTTATCGTTATCAACTGTATTATTCATATTCTGTAACCTCATATATTTTCACATTAATATTAGTATTATACTAAATTATTTGAAATTTTTCAATAGATAAATAATGTTAAAATAAAAATATTTACACTTTATTGACTTTTGTCGATTTATTTGGTATATTTTCTTAAGCGGAGGTGATAGCTTGGATAACATAAAAGGCGTTATATTTGACCTGGACGGAACCATTGCAGACACAATGGGCATATGGGATCAGATTGACATAGATTTTCTTGCAAAGAGAGGTATAACAGTACCCGATGACTACATGCAGGAAATAGCACATCTTGGAGCATACAAAACCGCCCTCTACACCATAAAGCGATTTAACCTTACCGACACGCCGGAGGAACTCATTGCCGAGTGGACACGGATGGCAGTTGAATCCTATAAAACAGCTTCATTGAAAGAAGGAGCAAGGGCGTATCTTTGTGCACTAAAGGAAAAAGGATGCAAAATATCAATTGCTTCCGCAACGGATATCTCGCTTATAGAAACTTTTCTGGAAAGTAACGGCATCCGTAGCTTTATAGACTATGTAATTACCGTGGACGATATCGGGATAGGCAAAGAACACCCTGACATATACATAAAATGTGCAGAGCTTATGAATGTCAAAATTTCAGAATGCCTTGTTTACGAAGATATTCTCGTTGCAGTGAAAGGAGCCCTGTCTGGCGGTTTTAAGGTAATTGGTATGTACGATAAATACAGCATCCACGATCACGAAGAAATAAAAAGTCTTGTATCGGATTTTATAGAAAAATTTCCGACAAGAATATAAAAAAGCTTTAGACCCGTCAGATGGGCCTAATGCTTTTTTTATATACATTCAACTGCTTCTCCGGTGTCAATTAAAAACAGATAGGTGTTTTTCACTTTCTTACCCAGAGCTTTCTCCAATGCAATTTTGTAGTATTTAAGCTGTGGAGAATACTTTTTTATAATCTCCTCTGTGCCGTTATGAATTTTGTCCGTTTTGTAATCGACAATCACTATACTACCGTCAGGAAGCTCAAAATATGCATCAACAGTTCCCTGAATAACCATATTTTCATTGCCGTCATAATAGTGAAAAACTTCCTTTACCGGCATAAGATATTTAAAGCTGAATTCCCTTACAAGGCTATCTGCACACTGTCTCATAAGCCTTCCTGCATCAGTTGTAAATATGCGGGATATTTTTGATGGATTAACACTTTTTGCTTCTTCTTCAGTCAAAAAACCATCCACCCTGAGCTTTTCTATCTGTTCCTTAACAATAGCCTCGTCGTGAGCACGAGTGATATCAATTTTTTCCATAACAAGATGAGTGCAAGTGCCTATTGCTGCAGCGGTAAGAGATACTTGCCCCGATGCAAAAGACGGTACCGGAAGTGTTTCACGATGATAGAATTGTGCAACATCCTCAGATAGCTCTCTGCGTTTCAATTCGGTAACAGACATATTAGACGGAATTTCTGCCAATTCTCTCAGGGGATAATTATATCCGAGAAGGGAATTTACCAATTCTTTTTCTTCAGCAGTGGGTTCCTTATCAAGATGAAGTGCGTCAGTCACCTTTTCACCGATATCGAGCACAACATCATTTTTGTGCATTAACGTAAAACGAAAAACATCGCAATCGCTAAAACTCTCCTTGTAACCGAAGGAATGGTCGAACAGAGATACGTTTTCATTTCTGAGCACGGAAATAAGTGTCCAGTCCATATACGAACCGGCTACAGCCGAAGTATCTCCGTTAAGCTTATAAGAATCATTTTTAACAAATGCGGCAAGCTTGGATATATGAGACATTGCACCGGGTATTGAACCCACAATATATAACTTTTCTCTGGCTCTTGTAAGTGCAACATAAAAAATTCTCATTTCCTCAGACAACATTTTTCCGGTAAGAAGCTCTTTGAGCATTATTTTTCGCGGCAACGGATAACAGTATCTGTTGGCATAATCATAGTAATTAAGCCCGAAACCATACTTGGAATCCATAATTACTTTGCTTCCCGAAATATCAGCGGTATTGAATTTTTTTGCGGCATCGCACAGAAAAACAACCGGAAATTCCAGCCCCTTACTCTTATGAATAGACATTATACGCACAACATCCTCGTCTTCACTCAAGGTTTTGGCACTTTCCTTGTCATTACCACTCTTCTTGACGGAATCGATGTACCTTATAAAGTCAAATACGCCCTTGTAGGATGTCTTTTCAAATTCATATGCTCTGTAAATAAATGATTTTACATTAGCTTTCCTTATATCGCTGTTTGAAAGAAATGAAAGGTATGCCATATAATCACATGAACATATTATATCCCAAACAAGCTTGTCCGTAGTAAGGTATTTGGATTTTTCATAAAAGTCGGTGATATTACTAAGAAAATCGTTCAATTTTCGAGACAAGTCATCAGCATGTGTACTCACATATGCTCGTATAGATTTATAGAAAAATCCTTTTGGTTTGCAGAGCCTGATGCTGACAAAATCATCCTCATTAAACGAAAAAACAGGATGCCTCATAACGGTAAGAAGTGCAATATCATCTAGCGGATTATCTATTATACGGAGGAAAGCAAGCAAAAATGTAATTTCCGGTGTATTGTAATATGATTCACCGTTTTCATAATATACAGGAATACCGGCAAGCTCAAAAACTCTGTTAAACGTCTCTGCTTTTACACCCTGCGAGCGTAATAGAACTGCAATATCCGAATACCGTGCCCTGCGATAACCGTTTATTTTTTTATCAAAAACCATATATGGTTCGCTTCCGTTTACAATTTCCTTTATGCGATTAGCAGTATAGATGGCTTCTGCTTCGGTTTTTTGAATTTCAGTAACCACAGAATCTTCATCGTCCAAGCTGCTTTGCAAATCCGATTTTGTTTCAAAAAGAACAATATCAATTTTATCAGTATCCGGATTCACATCCTCATATGAATCATCGTTGTAATACAAAAATTCATCTTCATCATAGTTAAGCTGACCGCATTTTTCACTCATTATCTGAGAAAATACGCAATTAACTCCATCGATTATGCTTTTTCTGCTTCGAAAATTTTTGTTAAGAAGAATGCGATTATATTTACCCTCATCACTGTACGGTCTGTATGTATCTGATTTTTCTTTAAAAAGCCCTGGCTCTGAGCCTCTGAACCCGTATATACTCTGCTTCATATCCCCTACCATAAACATATTTGGTTTATTCTTATGGATCCCGGATATAAGCGTAAAGATTTTCTCTTGAAGAGCATTGCAGTCCTGATATTCATCAACATAAATTTCGTCATATTTCTCCATAAGCTGATAGGCAAGCTTGGATGGGGTGCCGTCTTCTTCCGAAAGAAGCTTTAATGCATACTGCTCCACATCGGTAAAATCCACCATTCCGGCTTCAAGCTTTCGGGAAGAAAAAGCATTTGCAAACCTTGTTGTTATTTCGAACATCTTTTCCAGTGATTTTTGGGAAACTTCCATATCAGAGACTATCTGCTCATATGTACCTTTGAAAATTTTATCAATTTCGCTTTTAATGTTTTTGCCGATATCCCTGTACCCTTTTATTTTTTCCTTTATATCGTATTCAAATTTCTTTGAAACAGGAAAATTTCCAACTTTGGGAATTAAAGTGCAGGCAACAGCATCATCCCAACATTTTGCATTTTTGTACATTTCGAGAACGCTTCTCTCTTCTTCAAGAAAAGTTCTCAGTTTATCGTATTCAGGCTTTGCCGGGCAAAATTTAAGTGCATTATCATAGTATGATATGGCTTTATTTGCCTCAGAGCAAACCTTTTGGGTAAAATATTTTTCCCACACAGAGTTGTCACTGTACTCATCTATATAATCAGCAAGTAAGTTCACTCCACCCGGAAGTGGATTTGTGAAAGCATATAATCTCAGTATGAGTTCAAACAAATCTGTGTCTTTCCTTGTTGTGTAGCAGTTTACAAGGTTTATAAATTCCTTGTCATCTGCATCATAATACTCTTCAAATATTTTGCTCAATACGTCGTTTTTAATGAGTTCAAGTTCTGCCGCATCTGCGATTTTGAAAGACGGATCCAAATCAAGTCTGAAAAAATTGCTCCGCAGAATATTAAGGCAAAAGCTGTCAATAGTGCAGATAGAAGCAGTATTAACGAGCATAAGCTGCTTATTCAAACGGTCAGGATTGTCTGAGTTTTCAAGTGAATCCATAATTTTACCAACAAGTCGGCTTTTAAGTTCCGAAGCCGCAGCATTGGTAAAAGTTACAACAAGAAGTCTGTCTATATCCACAAGTCCAGAAAGAATCCTCTGGGATATACGTTCAACCATTACCGCTGTTTTTCCGGAACCGGCTGCAGCAGAAACAAGATTATTGGCAACACAAGCATCTATTGCCATCTGTTGATTATTTGTCCACATTTGTAACCGCCTCCATTTCACCAAGAATCTCATCATAACTTGTTATGGATTTATAAACACGGCACTTTGAATTATTATCTTCCGAATCAAAACGACATATAGAACCGTATTCACAGTACTTACAAGGAGTAAAACCATTCTTAACATATGGCGATATCTCAAAATCTCCATTCAATATATCGCCGCAGATATCCCCTAATTTCTTTTTGAGATACTTATCTATGGTTTTAAACCCATCAAGCGAAACCCTCTTTGCTTTCTGAGAGCGGGAAAGTGATGATGCAAGCTTTTCATCATAGCCGCAGAGAAGTTTTTCGTCCCAGGGAATAAGTCCCTTCAGCTTGAGCTTTTCCTCAAGCTTTGCATATGCTTCGTCTTCGTCCAATCTGATATCAGTTTCGTTAACCAGATCAGAAACTGGAAAATACAGTGCACCTCCGTAGGCATTTTCCTTGCCGACAGATACAAGTTTATTCAGGTACACCATAAGCTGTACATTCAAACCGTAGAAAACATCATCCAACTTGAACTCCTTTGAACCGGTCTTGTAGTCAATAACACGTACATATGCCGCATCTTCGGTACGATAAACATCTGCTCTGTCAATTTTTCCTGTCAGAGTAACATCTTTACCGTCGCTTGTCTTTAACTCAATTGGTCCCATAGAACTGTTTTCGCTGAATTCAATTTCATATCCCAAAGGTTCAAAACGTGAATCAAGTATCTGTTTTCTGACAATTTTGTAGCAAAGATACACGGAGTTAACAAGTCTTTTTATTGTGTATTCATCTCTTGCGGAGACATTCTCTGCCATAGAATTAATCTTGGCATATTCACTGTCTACCACCTCACAAATCCTATTTAAAACAGCATCCTCATCGGCAGAAATCAATTTTTCCCTGTCTGAGGCAAATTCACGGGATATAACCTCAAGTGCCTTATGGGAAATATTACCTATATCAAGCACATCAACCGTCTCATCCTTTGGAGTCTGAAGCCTGAGAACATAATCAATAAAATAAGCATACTTGCATGCCATGTACCTCTCGACCTTGGATACTGAAGTGTGTGACAGCATGGGAACAAGCTCTTTAAGATTGCTTTCACTGACAGAATGGAAAAAGTTGTCGCAATCACGATAATTTGCTGCAATATCTATAAAATCAGTATTTTCTTTGAAGTAATCATATACTGCTCTCCATATCCCATCTGTCTCGTTATTTTTCGCACCTTTTGCAAGTGCTTCACTCAAAAATTCTCTGGCAACATTCAAGCTGTACAACTTAAATGATGTAAAATCATTTTCTTCTGTTCGTTCTCTGATGGAAAACATATTTGCAACACGGTCAACAATATATGACTTGCGCTGGGTTTTAAAATCATTTCCCAATCTGCAATATGAAATAATAAGTTTATCAGATGGCATAGTAAGTACCTTGTACGAACAATACTGAGAATAATATGCTGCTGCAGAGGATGTAGTGGAGAATTCCTTTCCGCATTTGAGCATTGAATCCTTGTCAGCATCTCCAAGAATACCGTCAATTTTTGGGGCAACAGGAAAAACAGTCTCGTTAGCACCAAGAACAAAAAGAACTTTAATGCCATCAAGGCGTGTTCTTTCTGTATTTCCAACGGTAACACGGTCTATAGCAAGAGGAATAAAACCGACCTTGTGTTGAGCAAAAGCAGTAACCATAAGTTCGTAGAAAGCCGCAGGGCTAACCTTGTCATCACCGCTGACAACTACAAGTTCATCAAGAGTATTGGTAATTATCTCCCATAGCTTTTCATATTCCTTCGCCAATCGGACTTCTCCTGATTCGGTGAACTTAGCTATATATGTTCTTATTGTTTCGGGCATGCCAATGCTATCGATATATTTATACAAAACAAGTGCATCTGACCTTACAGTGTTTCTGCCTTTGATTTCTTCATGCATTGCAGCAAGAGGCAGAATATACTTTCTTCTGATTTCAGAAAGCGACTCTTTTAGTGAGTCATTTTCAGGATAATTAGCGTCAAGAATGGAATTCCAGCAGTCATTATCAAGCCAACCCTTGCGTCGAATTCTTGTTTTTTTGATAAAGCTCTCCAAAAGAGAAATATCTCCATATCCTGCATCCACAAAGGATGCTTTGAGGAATCCAAAAACGGACTCGTAACTGTAGTCTTCAAGATATATTTCCAGTATACCCAACACAAATCTGATAAGATGATGATTTATAACGTCATTTTTTGCATCAGTAAAATATTCTATCCCTGCCCATTCAAATACTCTTTCTATATGGTTTCTGTATGCTTCTATATCCGAACATATAACGCCTATATCCCCATACGCATACCCGCATCGGGTGAGTTCGCATATATTTGCAGCGCACATTTCCACTTCCGATAGCGGTGTGTTCATTGAATAAATCCTAATGTTCTCACACTTTTTGTCAAAGGGACGTGATGGGAATCCAAAAAGATTCTTCTCAAGATGAGAAAGCTCCTTTGAAGAAAAGGAACCGTTATCCACAAAAGTATATACAAATTCTCCCTTTATATTTTTTGCAAGTTTCTTTAAAGTGTCACCGGTAGGCATAAAGAGAGTTGTGTTTTTTTCTTTTTTGTCAATACACAGCGATATGCCAATGCCTTTGCAGGAGGAGGCAAGTGATGCAATAACATCAATTTCCTGAGGAACAAAGCTGTCAAATTCATCAAAAAAGATGTATTTGTTTTTGAAAACATCACTTTCTCTCAAGAGCTGAGCCAATATCTCAAGGCTTTCTCTGCTGTCTGTATATATTTCACCGATTTTTTCATCATATAGTCGGTAAAGATTCTGTATATCGGAAAGCTTCATGCGAAGTATTTCATTATCGGTAGATGATGCGATTTTCTTTAAATCGTCGGGATATAACATATATTTTTTCATTTCCTCTATGGTTGAAACAGCAAGCGATGCAAAGCCCTGCTTGCCTGCGGCCTTCCCATAGAAAGAAAGCTCTGCAGTTTCCAGAACTTTTTTTGCAACCAGAGCTTTTGAAACCGGTGTTATGTACGAGGCAGATGTAAGACCAAGAAGTTTGCGTGCAGATGTAGCAAGATGTGCAAAAGAAAAAACCTCAATTTTGTTATCAATAATGGCATCAACAGAAAGAAGAAGTTTCTTTTCCGCAACATGGCTAAACTGCTCCGGGACAATAAGAATCACCTCTTCTCCGCTTTTGGAGAGAGCTGATATTTTGTCATAAATATATTTACTTTTTCCGCTTTTACTTCTTCCGCATATTATTTCCACTGCCATAAGTGTACCTCTTTTCAGACAATTTCATTTTTCTTCCTGAAAGGTTTCTCATATGTAAATGCTCCGGCACCATTAACGGTAAACGAAAACTCTCTCCTGCCGTCATGACAAACATATTCCTCCGGAAGAGCCACCACATAGTTACCCTTGCAGTTAAATGGGTTTTCCCCAACAACACGAACAGTATCCTCTGTCATAAAAACATTCAATTCTCCGCCCATTGAAAAATGCATATTACTAAGTGCAACCTGTGGTTTGTCGGATTTGGCAATTTTTACTATTTCACATGAATTGGGCGAAATATTTCCAAGACTTATTATTTCATCATATTTGCAATCGTAAACTCTTGTCCTTCCGAAATACGATGAAATATTGTATCTGGAAGCATGGTCAACATATCCACCGCAGGTTTTGGAATCAAGTCTGAATGAGAGTTGTTTATGTGTGAAAGAATGATTAAAGAAACAAAGTGTGTGATAGGAATCATTAACTTCAACATCCACAACACTTATGTATGTCTCATCTCCAAAAGCATCTCTGGGATACGTAACCGTTTTAACCGGAGGATAAATTGTTTTTAATACTTTTAGTTCATCATTGTTGTCTATATCCGATACAACAATGCCTGAGCCTGATATATACGAAGATACAAGATAATATTTAATATCTGAATCATCCATGCTTTTTCCAAAACTTATTGTCTCACCGGAACAATTGTTCCACCAAAATGACATATGAGCTCTGAAAGCTGTCTGATTTATTATTTTTGGCAGACTGTTTCCATCCCCAAATGCGTCAAATATCCTTTTTTCGGAACATATCTGCACTGTATCTGCCAAGCCACAAAGTGCAGGCATAAATCCATCTGTAACAAAAGTTCTTCCCTCATCACCGATTGCATCGGATATGACCTTAAATGCTTTTTTGTATGCCGATACCATCGTTTTCTTGGGGTCTGTCAAAACAATATCTTTCTGAACAACAAATGCACCTGTGTGGGCTATGTGATGCATATAGACACCATTTGCAGACAATCTGCAATAGGTCATCGACAACCAATCAAGAACTTCCTCCGAGGAAACATCAAGAATTGCATAAGTAACTCCATCCATATCGTATGTACACACAGAGCCATCGGCATGTCGTAGAATCCAATGCTTCTTGCTTTCGTAAAGCTTAGAGTTCTTCTCAACAAGAAACGGAGATGTCCACAATCCTGCCCTATATCCCGATTTATTTATCTGAGTTGCAAGATTTCTCACATCGACACTGTCACAATTTTCCCAGTCACCAATAGAATTTTGCCATCCTTCGCTGATCTCAATATAATCAAACGGCGCTTTAACACCTTTTAAAAATGAAATTTTTTCAGAAGCGGATTGAAAGTCGCTCTGTTTCAAAACATAAACCCCTTCGGGAATGCGAGGAGTTTTTACTCCGTTCATTTCCTTTCTGTTGACAGCATATTCTTCAAGCAATCTTGTAAAATTACCAGATGTACCCATAGACACCCAATCGGTGTATACAGTATCGCCGTCATTCAAAAGGCAATTAAATTCACCGCCGACTCTTAGTGCTTTTAGTTCGCCATTAGAATATAACGACACACTGATATCCGTAAGCTGAATATCATTTGTAAGAACCTCAAGCGAGACAAAGGTTTTCATTGCTTTGATTATGCCTATTCCGTCACCGTACAGAACCGCGTCCCCTTCGCTGTAATCCCTGGGCAAAAGACCTTCGTCACTCAGCCGATTCACACACTGCTTAAAAGAAAAATCTCTGAAACCCATCGCACAGGTTGCAGGCACATCATTAAGTTGCCTTGAACCGCAAAAAACAGACCACGAACTTGACTGTGTATCTCCTATTTTAAGATCATCGGTAATTATCGGATAGGCATTCATAAGCTTGAGCATTGAACCGGAAATATTTGTAAGTCTGAGACGGGTAATATATTTATCCTTGTCAAGACAAATATTTTCCCTTTCTATGTCAAGACTTGCAGTGGGAAAATCAAGTGCGGTTTTCTTTGTTTCTCCCACAACGCAGTATGAAACTGCGTAATGAACCGTAGCAGTAACAAGACCGCTTTCAAACTTCTCCATAATTACCCTCCGTTCTATTTATTCCATATCCTGTTCAAAATCAAGAGTATCAAGTTCCGTTACATACGTCATTGTTGTAGTACCGTGCGGTCCACCAAAAGGATACACACTGTGGGCAACTGCGTTAGGACCACTGTTTACATCCTCAGTATCAAACCAGAATTTTATATCGCGATCACTATAATCTGCAAAAAAGGTATCAATCAAGAAGCCGCCTTTTTTGTTTATATAAGCAAATATAATTCCTTTTGTTTCGTGGTTTGCCTTTATAACCGTGTAATCGTCATTTTCAATCATTTCCTCATCGGTACAGATTGAATATATATACTCAACTGCTTCGTCGTGAGTCTTACGGGGTGTTTTATAACCTTTTATAAGCTCCCTTACTTTCTGGGTGTCATCTATATACATAAGAGTCTCCGACGAATTATTGGGGTTGACAACACATGTGCCAATCTTTACAAGTTCACCTTTGTTATCAAAGTACAACGGTTTAAGAATATACCTGGACATTCCTGCGCCGGGACTATAAGTATACGTACCTACAATCACTCCGTTTTCCACCGGAGAAAACTCACTCTGCATAAAGAAATCGTCGGGATAAGTATAAATAACATTGTCCTTGAATCTGTGATATACTCTTGAAATGCCCAATATATCAGACTTATTATCAATATAGGACTCATAGCTTATTATTCTGTTTTCTCCGTCCCATATAGCTCTTCCAAGATGGTGCGAATATCCGTAATCACCATTAGGATTGTCAGTTAATTCTCCCAATTCCTCAATACATATTGCAGTTCTGCCGCCTATGTTATATCCGTCAATCAATATGCCGTTATAGTAACACTTGATGTCGGTTTTATAGATATTACCGATAATTTCACCAACTTTACCTCTGGATATTTCAGGCTTTTCACCGTAACCTCGGTTAAAATAAGACTTAACGCTGAGAGTACGAGCGGTGTCATCATATTCAACATCAAAACCGTAGCCAATAAGATCCTCTGCAATAATTACAGTCTTGCCGCCTATGTTATAACCATTTATAGGATTTCCGTTTACAAAGGCAAGAATATCAGTTGAATATATGTGTCCTTCAGAGCCGGCATCTGCAAACGCAGTTACACCCATTAAAGCACAAATCAAAATCAAAAACGCAACAAACTTTTTCATTTAGAACGCCTCCTTACAGTGAATCATTAAAACAAATTTACTTTATACTTATATTAATTATACATCATTATGATTTCTAATGCAAATTAAATATGCTTTACAATTACAATAAAAGACGATTGCAGTTATGTACAATCGTCTCTTGATATTATGTTTTCAAAAGCTTATTTTTCACTTTTGAAACAAGTTTGTTTTCAAAAGGAATTGAATAGTGTGCATAAACTATGCCGGGAATAACTGTAAGTGTAAGATTAAGCGGAATATTTATGATATAATTCGCTATATAGTCATTTAATGCAAATCCAAAGGTTGTGTAGAACATTAGCTGTACAAGGAATATATGGTATGTTGCTCCGGCAAAAGCTTTGATGCAAGATGAAATTCTACTGTCGCTATAGCTACTGTCGCGATATTTATTCATAACAAAACAAATCACCGGATAAAGATAAAACGCAGTTATGAAGCTTGTCTCCTGCCACTGAAAAAATATGGGGGGCTTATAAAATCCACTGTAAACGCATAAGCATGCATATACAAATCCGACACAAAACATGGCTAATCCGGATTTGTTGGAAATCTTGAAATCCGTAACGCTTGCATAAGCTCCAAGAGCAATATGTGCAACAAATCGAAATACAATAAACTTGTATGCTACATCACTAAAACCAAGTTTTGCTGTGAGATAATCATAAACAAAAGTAAACAATACCGCTATAGCAACTGCTTTTGTCCTGTATTTGAAAACGGGAACAAACACAATTGGAAAAATCAGCACCATCTGAGCCAGAATGGGAACATAGTAGCTTCCCGGCTTGAATCCACCCAGAACAAAGCGTGCTATTACCTCCGGAGCTGTATATTCATATTTAAGAATAAAAATTTTATAAATTATGCACAGAATAAAAATCGGAACAAAAGGTATATAGAATTTGAGTATCCGTGGGATTATATTGTCCCTTTTGTACCACTTACCAACAGATCCGCTTGATTTCAAAAAGGATTTTCCCATAAAATATGCACTCAAAAGGATAAAAATCGTCACAGGAAATTTTTTGAAAAGCCAAAAACCGACAAAAACAAAGAAGGGTATCGCAGCACGGGACAACGAGGACTTGGATGTCCTTCCGGTTTTACGCTCTTTAAAATACATAATCACACCGATAATAACGCAACTAACAAGCAGTGCAATATGAACGATTATATATTCAACGGCGTATGATTGCCATTTAAACTCCTTATGATGAATT
>JAZQBI010000155.1:0-2085 GCA_045545635.1 Clostridia bacterium
TTTTGCGTCAACGCGAGGCAAAAACGGAGCTAATGCTGACGCATTTGCGAGTATTTTAACGATGCAGTGGCGTAAAAACACGCACCCAAAACGGGTTCGGATACTAACGCAACTGCTTAACGGTAATTTTGCAATTTTTTATTATCCTCACCACCCCCTTAAATCTGATAGAAACAAAAGTGTTAAAACTAATAAATCTTGCGGTACATCTGAGGTGAACACCCAAACCTTTCCTTGAATCTTTTGGAAAAATAAAACTGGTCGTAGAAACCGTATTTTTCGCTTATGTCATGTATGGATACTTCGGATGTAGTCAGCATATGTTCCGCACCGGACATTATGAGGTTATACACATATTCATTAACAGACATATTCAGTTCTTTCTTAAAGTGTTTCGTAAGGGTGCTTTTTGAAACAAAGATATTCTCTGATATTTCAGAAATTGTAAGCTTTACCGATAGATTCCCTTTTATGTATCCGATTGCGGACATAATGCAAGGGGAATAGCTATCGGTTTTAATTTCTGTTTGATTTTCCTTTAACAGTTTTGTAAGGACAGAAAAAGCAATTTCCTTAAGGAGAAGAGCGTCAATAAAATTTTTGCTTTTTATGCATTGGGATAAAATATCGGGGGCGTTTAATTCAATTTTTGTTTGCATTGGTTTTTTACATTCTCTAAGTAAATCTGTTTCCCCAAAATCGCATAATCTGAGATGGAAAAAATAGTGTTCAAATTCCTCTGTGCATTCATATACGAAAGAACACCCTGTAGGAATAAGGTACCACATTCCGCTTTCGAAAACTATTTTTTCGCTTGAACTCGGAACTATTGTAACCTTTCCTGAAATGACATAGTACAGCCGGGAATAAACAGGGGATGGAACTTCACCTTTCCAGTCGGTACCCACTTTTGCGTGCCCGAGGGTGAGCAGATTAAGATTTATTCTGTTTGATATCTTGCAAAGGTGTTGATTTCCTACGATAGACATACTCAAATCTCCATATTTTATACTCATAATTCCCTTGAAGTAAGGGCAAACCAATACTAATATATTATTATAAATACATATACTGTAAAAATCAATATTTTTTTAAAAATGGAGGTATAAATGTATGGTATTAAGAGATAGGTTCTGGCTTTGGGGACATCCCGAAGGCAGATATAACACTGAATTCGGTAACAACAAGGAATCCCGCATGACACCAATGGAAGGATGTATGTATCTTGGAGTTCGCAATGTGTTTATGGTGCCTGTTCAAAGGGATGTTAATGAAAGACAGTACAACAAGTCCTTCAAAACCCTGAATCAGGTAGGGTGGGGCTATAGCCTGCATCAGAAAGCGCATTGTAAATTTGACAGAATTCTGGAACAGGCAAAAAACTTTCCCAACATAGGATGCATTGCTCTTGATGATTTTGTCAACGGACTGTCCGGTGATGACGATGCCGTATATGAAGAGGTAAAGAATCTTCAGAATATGCTCGATAACAACGATATCCGCAAGCTTGACAGCTGGATGGTTCTCTATACTTGGGAGTTCGGTACTGATGAGAAAAAAGATGCACATCTCAGGCCTTTCCTTGATATTGTAAACGGTGTAATCATGTGGACATGGAAAGAAAAGGATGTGGAGCTTATTCCGGAAAAATTTGAAATATTCAAAGAACTTACTCCGGACACACGCAGAATGTCAGGATGTTATCTTTATAACTTTGGTGAGCACAAACAGGCTACCGGAGAAAAGGTTAAGTGGCAGCTTGACTTCTGGAGGGAGAAGCTCCTTTCGGGTGAAATTGAGGGTGTTGTACTTCATACAAACACAATGGCAGATCTGGATTATGAGGCTTATGATGTTGCCTGCCAGTGGATGGATGCCCATGGTGATGAAGAAATATGTTGATAATGGGGACGTCAGACTGTCGAATAATTATCCAAAAGCATTGAAAAAAATGTAGTTTCATGGTATAATATAACCATCAAAATTTAGAGGTATTGCCATGAAAAACAGCAACTTTAATCGTAATCAGTTTATGATGACATCACTTGATGAAATGATAAGCAAAGACAGTAAGGTTCGTGTAAT
>JAZQBI010000156.1:0-1851 GCA_045545635.1 Clostridia bacterium
CAGAACGACATGGCTACGATCCGACTTTGTCAGAGAGCTGAATGCGGAAATGCAGAAACTTGGTTATCTGACAGTTACCGGAAGAGTGAATACCAGCTTCTTCCGTAAGAAGTTATGTTACAGCGAATAACACAAAAAGATTTTCTAAGGCAATAAAGGACATTGCCTAACAAAATCTATGTTTTGTGTAGAAGAATGCTGAAACAGCATTCTTCGGAGTATTGACGGAAAGGAGAAAAATGATGGCTGTATATAAAGACGGAGACAAGTGGCGTGTCATTTACCGCTACACTAATTATAAGGGCGAGCGGAAGCAGACACAGAAACGGGGATTTGCAACCAAGCGTGAAGCGGTTGCATGGGAGCATGAGGTCATGTTAAAGAGTGAGTCCAAGCTGGACATGACCTTTGCCAGCTTCTTTGAGATTTACGAGGAAGATAAGAAAAAGAGGGTAAAGGAAAACACATGGGAGTCCAAAAGCCATGTTATCCGTACCAAGATACTTCCCTACTTCGGGGAGCGTAAGATTGCGGAGATTGAGCCAAAGGATGTGATTGCGTGGCAGAATGAGCTTCTTGCCTACAAGGGAGAGAATGGGGAAGTGTATTCCCCGACTTACCTTAAAACCATTCATGCACAGTTAAGTGCCATTTTCAATCATGCAATAAGGTATTACCATCTGCCGAGCAATCCGGCACAGAAAGCAGGCTCTATGGGAAGTGAGGAACACAAGGAAATGCTGTTTTGGACGAAAGAGGAATATCTGAAATTTGCGGATGTGATGATGGATAAACCACTTTCCTATTATGCCTTTGAAATGCTTTACTGGTGCGGTATCCGTATGGGTGAACTGCTTGCCCTGACGCCGAAGGATTTTGATTTTGAGAAGCAGACACTTACCATTAACAAATCCTATCAGAGATTAAATGGCAGGGATGTGATTACCACACCGAAAACCAAGAAAAGCAACCGTGTTATCAAGATGCCGAAGTTTTTATGTGAGGAAATGCAGGAGTATATCGGTATGCTGTATGAGGTTAATGAGAATGACAGGCTGTTCCCGATTACCAAGCATTATTTGCACCATGAGATGGACAGAGGTGCGAAGCTTGCCGGAGTGAAGCGTATCCGTATTCACGATTTAAGACACAGTGCAATCTCATTACTGATAGAGATGGGATTTTCCGCTCTTGCCATTGCAGAAAGGGTAGGACATGAGAGTATTGATATTACTTACCGGTACGCACATTTATTCCCTACCAAGCAGACGGAAATGGCAAATAAACTGGATGTGGAAAGAATGGAAGGAGACGAAGCATGGACAAGAGCTTAGATTGTAAGGGCAGATGGAGAAATAAGACCGTAGCGTTTCGGGTATCCGAGGAAGAAGCGAAACTCATTGATACACAGGTGGCTTTATCGGGATTAACCAAGCAGGACTATATTATCAGACGGTTGCAGTGCCGGGATGTGGTGGTACAAGGCAATCCGAGAGTGTATAAGGCACTACGCAATCAGATGGCAGATATTTATGAGGAATTAAAGCGTTTGGAGCATTGCAGTGAAGCAAATGATGAATTGTTGTACACCATCCAACTGATAGCAGAAATTATGAACGGACTGAAAGGAGAATGTGAATGACAGGAAAAGAAAAAGCGACTGCTCCGGTATCATCTGTTGGCGCAGATGGGAAGCAGCCACTTGTAAATAACAACAAGAAAAGTATAGCAGATTTGCCCCCAAAGGGCAATCTGCAAGCCACCGAAAGTTGTCAGGTGGAGTCAGAAAAAATGCAGAATAATGATGAATTACAGACGGTATCCATGACGGAGCTTTATGATACGGTTTAT
>JAZQBI010000157.1:0-8305 GCA_045545635.1 Clostridia bacterium
TCTTTGACACAACTTTCGACAGTGAATGTAATTGAGAAATCGTCCTTTTTTCCTATATTAACTGTATTTGTATAGTTTACCGCATCGTTAAATTTATCAATACTGTCTATCGAATTGAGGTCTGAAACGGTTTTGCCCGGATTTAAGAGAAAAATGCTTACGTCCTCTCCGCATCCGGTAATAGTCACCGTCTCTCCCGCAAGCGAAACGGTATTAACAAGTTCGGAAGATGTATCTGCCGCCAGGCAAACCACACTTAATATATTTATTAAAATGAAGAAAGCAAGTACTTTTTTTATTATTTCTTTCACCATCATCCCTCCGCAATTACAATTTTAGTTTTAAGACAGCATTTTTTGGTCTTAGCTGTCCTGAGCTGCTTTTGATACACGGTTCTGTCTTCGTTATCCTGAAGAACTATCGTTCGAGATGTGCTTGGAATCCAGTCAACAGCAGTTACAATAACATCATCTTCGTTTTTTATGTTAAGTTTAAATTCCACCTCTGCTTCGGTCGAAAATTCAAACTCATCTGTAATTATAAATTCATTTGCCTTGTCAGAATAAACCGTACGGATATTTGTCTTGATGTCCGAAGATGCCCAAATACCGCTATTATTACACCGCCATTCAAAAATGCCGTTTTCAAAAGAAGCTTTTTCAATAACAGACCGGTACTTCTTTCCTCTCAGCTGCTCGATATATTCTCCGCCTATAACAGGCACAGCAAGTGAATGATTTATACTTTTGTGCATGATTACAGTATCGGCAACATCGTAAGAAACATATACCTCAGGAACAAGCAACTCATCACCTTTATATATGACAAAGCTTCCTTTATCACCGTGGCAATGCGTATCGTTGGAAGGACCTGATATTCCTGCAAACAAAATATTGTTTCTCAAAACCTTTACGATTCCGGCACTGTCAAAGCGGCAGAATTCACCCGATATGGATTCTTGGGTTACGGGAAGTTCCACAGTAGATGCTATAACCATATCTCTAACCCATCTGCAATTTGTTTTTGGGAACAGTGCAGCCCATCTTGCATCTCCCGTGGAAGAATACATAAGTGCAGGAATCATCATAGAATATCTCATTTTATCGTTGCAATCACCAAACGGAATTGGACTGCCGTTTTCGGCAAGGATGCTGATTCCGAAGTTTGAAATTTTTTGCATTCTTTTGCCGAAGATTTCTCCAAAGGGCTTTCCCTCGTATCGCGAAATATAGTGTGCAGCAGGAATAAAATGCCATAATGTATAATTCCAATATGCACCGCCCTCTTCGAAGCTGCCGTCATCTCCAAAAACATTATCAAATATTTTTGTGTGCAAATCACGCGCCTCGTCAAGTCTTGTCTTGTATCTGGGATATGTACCTACAAGAGTTATAAGTCCCTGAATATAACCGTGCAAAAATGCTATTCCCTGATTACAATGGTATATATAGTCCACAGTCATTAGGTCTGCCTCTATGCGCGGAAAGCCTTTCATAATTATCCTGTTATAAAGATAATTTAATCCATGCCAGCTGAAAAGACCTCCTGCCAACCATATAACCGTGCATATATACTGTATCATATAGGATTCCTCGAACGCCCGGTGACACCATGTAACCATAGGCACGGTCTCCATAACATCTGCACACCAATATTCACAACTTGCAAGCGAAAGTGCATAACGGCAAGCCATTTTGAGCATATCTTTGTTTTGTTCTATCTGCCCCACAATTGCAAGCTCAAGTATCCCGGCAAAACTGTGGCGTGCCCTGTGATGCTTAGCTGAAGTCCTTGAAATTCTTTCCTCGGGTATGGTTTCCATTGCGTCATATGCAATCTTCCGTGCTTTTTCGTATTCAGTTTTATAGGGCTCTTTTTTTACTTTTTGGCGCAAAGCGTCCAGCTCTTCTTCGGATATCAGATAATCCATATATATTCCATAGTCGGGCGTATCTGAGAAAAAACCTTCCCACGCCGATGTAAATGGTGTAGCTATTGATTTTCTATCATTAAACATACCTAAATAATGAAGTGCCACTACTGCCGTCGAATTTCCCTGATTAGTAAATTCATATACCAATGAATTTATATGCGTATGCGTTGTTTTGATTTTACCGTCAAGATATGAAGTTTTTCCCGGACCGTTATCATCGAGAACAAGTTCATCATTGCAATATAACCTTACATGCACCCACTCAGGAATTATCCCAAACAATCTGAATTTATCATATCCGGTAATATCTACATCAATGTTTTCGCGCCTAAGTAGAGTAACACCGCCGGGCTTTACCTCAATATTTATCCCGTCCCATCCTTGAGCGAGGCTGTTTTCGGGAGTAACACTGTATCTGCCGACAACAGAATACTTGTTGTGCCCCTTATAGCTTTCGCTGCCATCATAATATGGTTCGAGTATGGAAGTGTTTTCATCTATATGTATATTTATCATTGACTATTCTCCTAACCTGTTAAATCTACTCGATATACAAAATCTTTCCTGTTTTATACAGTCTTTATTATTACAAAGGGGTGACATGACTATCACCCCTTTTACTGTAAGAAAAATCTTTACAATTTTATGAAACTATTTGAGCATGTTTTCTCCGCTATCTGCAAGTTCAAACTTAACATTGCTTACATTAATTTCCCCTTCGCCGCTGCCGCTAAAGGTTATATCAAGTCTTCCGACATAATCCGCATCAATGAACTTAAATGTACCCAGCTCAACATAGCCCTTCTCGCCTTGCGACAAATCAATAGTTGTCTCGTACTTACCTTCATAGCCTTCGAGTTTCACATTAACATTCTTATCGCCATTGGCGGTAGGAATGTGATAATAGTAAACCTTGTAAAGCTTAGTATTGCCGGCATCTCCTGCATTCATAGTCCATGTCGCAGAGCTTTTTGCCGAATTGGACATTCTCACATTAGACCCATTGTCGCCGACAATAGCAGGATTATCAGTCCATTCACCCTTTTCGCTATAGCCAACGGAATAGGTACCGAGCATACCACCTGCAGCAGCATCTGTTTTGATTTCCTTAAGAATTGCATCGCTGAAGGTGTAACAGCCTGTAGGTACACTATCGGCAGGAGCAAGCTCCACTGAGTTTTCTTTGCTCGATACAAACATAGCAAACATACCGGGTTTCTTCTGCGGTGAGCTCTTATCAAGATAATCAAATATAACCTCTCCATCCAGCTCAAAGTACATATTGACACCATTTTCGGTGGTAATAGAGCCAAACTTGATATCGTGCCACTGACCTGCTTTGAATTTGCCGTTATTGGGTGCGGTTACGTATATTTCGCCCTCTTTCTGGAGTTCGAATACATCTTCCTTGATAAGAATGTAATACGCCTGTTGTCTGTATATCTGACTTTCTGTATCAAGTGCTCTTAATCCATATGCAAACCACGAATTGTCTTTAAAGTTATCAACCCTGGTTTTAAAGCACATTACATTGTAGTTGGAAAGAGTCTTATTTAGACTGATTTCCGTGCTTGTGGTAGTATCAAACTTTACTTGTCCATTCCCCTTGGTTATGGTTGTCTTGGCAGCCGTACTCTTGGAAGTAACCCACGGACTGTCATCGCTGAGATTAAGAGTGGTGTAGCCCGCATTGACATATCCTTCAAGATTGATAAGAGCATGGCTTATATCATATGCAATAGCATCGATTTCCTTCTGGGTATCCGGTAAATTCGCAAGGCACGCTTTTCCTTTTTGGATTTTTTCCTTAAGAGCCTTGATAGAACCAACTCTGTATTCACCGGGATTGTTACCTTCTTTCATTCCTGCAACAACCTTTTCCGCATTTGTTACACTTAATTTCAATGCTGTAATATCAAGCGAAGAATTGCTGTCAATAGTAAAGCTCCAAACCCCTTCAGGTGCAGGCATGTCACATCCATACTGTCTTGACATATTATGTGCTGTAACCTTCCAGTAATATGTCTTGCCAGGCACCAGATTTTCTAACTGGGCACTTGTACGAATAGTCTCCTCAGAAGCTACGATTTTGTTAAAATCAGGATCCTCGGCAACTGTGTATGTGTATCTGTCTGCCATATAGGCTCTGCTCCAGCTTATAACTGATCTGTCCTGAGTAACGGTAGCATCGCCATTGGCAGGATATTGCATATTAAACTGCATATATTTGGGATCAAGCTCTCTCTTGCCCTCGCCCTGAATACCTATGCTGTTTATATCGAAGTCCTCACTAAGAACCTCGTCCGATATACCATACTGCTCTTTTGCCGAATTCTTAACTCTGTAATCCAAATCATCCGGATTTACAAATATATCATAATTATCCCCAAGCACTGTGTTTCGTTCTATAGTAGCATCTGTTGTCATCTCTGTAGAAAAATTGAAAGGTTTAACGCAGTCTACCACAAGGTTGTCTGTAACGGTGTTTTCTCTCTTTAAGATACCGCCGTTTTCTTTGATTCTTTCAAGAACGGTAGCCATCTTAGGATATTTTTTAACATATGGCTCCGTTAATATGGGGAAGGTATTCCATTTCATTGTCGATACGGCTAAATCTTCCCATTCCTGATATGTTTGGAAAACTTGTCTTGAATTTCCGCCTATACCCTCTTCAGCATTAACGACAGTATTTCCTACTATAACTGTGTCTGAAGTTCCGCCTGCAGACACACCGACAGTCTTGGGTTTACCATCATGAACTACGATGTTGTGTATAAATTCGCATCCATTATTCATATCATCCCAGAACATTCCCATAGCCTTATACGAAGTGGTATTCTTCTTCTGCCCAAGATCATGAAGAAGATTATACTCTGCAACAGTACCATACCAGTTCCAGCTTCTGCCTGTGTATATTGCACCAGCATCCGCCGCCTCGGTCATAACAGTGTAAATCTCATTGTAACTAAATCGATGTCCGATGCCTCTGTATCTTATTGCATTATTACCGCAATTGTGAATTACATTATTTGTTGCAACAACACCGATTGTCTTATCGCCGGTTATAATACCGCCTGTATTATTTCTTCCGGCATAAATAGATGCATTGGAAATATCGCAATTCTTAATAATAACATTTCCGTCCAAAAGTTTTTCGATATTTCCGCATGAATTTACATTAACACCATTTGTGCCTACAGAATTTATAATACATCCGTCTACTGTGACATTATCGGTATCAATTCTGATACCGTCAGTATTTACATTATCAATAACACAGTCTCTTATTGTTATATTTTCGGAACCCTTTGCTACAGAGATACCAATACCATCGATACCGTTTGACATGGTAAAATGAATTCCGTCAAATTCAATATTCTTTGCACCATTGATTTTTACAAGAGAACCATTGATATTGGCAATCTCCATAATATCATCATCAGTAAATTCATGTGGCGGATAATAATACATAATCATAGAATCAAAATCTATGTACCATTCTCCCGGGATATCAAGTTCCTCAAGAAGATTTGCCGCAGCCCATTTACCGCCTGCTCTTATACCATAAGAAGTACCACTCTTAATGTTAATGCTGTTGGCAAGTGTATCTACCTTGTCTACAAGTGCCCACTCGGGAGCCCAGTCGTGGAAAAGGAACCCATCCACAAAGAAATTCTTTGCTTCTGCCCATCTTACAGGTATATTGTTGGTATAGTAAATCTTTGGCGGTACTGAATTTTCAACATCTTCTATTGTTTCATAACCACTGTTAGGCCAACGGGCAATACTCTGGAGTGTGCCGTTGAGTGTAACATTAGTAAGCTTTACCCTTTGACCTGCAGCGATACGCTGGGATTGCGTAAAGTCAATAGCTGCCTTATCAAAATCCTGACTTGACAGATTGACCTGCAAAACCTTGTCGCGTATGTTGCTGCGCAGTTTTTCCTTTGCTTTGCCCGAGACGGGTGTAAATTTAGAAATATCCAGTTTCTTTGCTCCTGTAAATGTTACATCCGCACCCTCCTGTGCCATGTAACGTATGGGAGCACCGGTTTCTCCGGAATCTGCAGCACTGAATTCAATGGTGTTTTTTATACGATAGATACCCTCCTTAAAGATAACATCTACCGGTGTATATTTATCATTAAATGTAGCAGCCTCTTCCTTTGCCTTGCCTATTGTTGCATATGGCTTTTCGGGGCTTCCGTCTCCGGATTTATCATCACCATCGGGTGACACATAGATCTTTTTTGAATCCTTGACGGGTAATTTAACCTCATAATCCACATCTTTGAGTCTGTATACGAGGACATCATCAACACTTGCTGATGTATCAAAGGCGCCAAAGGCAAGCTTTCCTGACGTAATGGAAATATCGTTTGCCGTAAAAAGCTTTGTGCCATCAATGCTTAAGGATATATCTGTACCGCAAAGGGTTAAATGAACCTTGTAATCTCTGCCGAAACCCAAAGATGTCTTTACTGATTTTATATCTGTGAACAAACCGCCGTTTACTCTTTTTTGCAGTAAAACCATATCCTTTGAGGGATAGAATTTTACAGCATAAAAAGTTGATTCATCCACATACCTCGGAAGATATGCAAAATAGCCGCCGGATTTAATATTCATTGTAAACTCAACTTCACAGTTATCCGTAGTGATGCCGGATGCAACTGAAGTTGACATATATCCCGTCTTATTGTCTGCCACTACATTGAGCTTCCGGTTGAGTACAAAAAAGTCGTTACCGTACTCATTTGTCCATACAGTCATACCGTCGGAAAAGTCTTCGGACGCTATAACCTGTATTTCGGCATTTTCTGCCGAAACAGCCGCACTCACAACTGCCGGAGACACAAGTGAAGCAGACAGAATTGCTATAAGAAGAATAATTGAAAATATTCTTTTCTTCATTTTGACCTCCTCAACTATCAGTCGTTAATGATCATACATCCCCTTGGTGACCATTTATACTTGGCAAGCACTATTCTTGAACAATCTGCACCATAGTCCAGATAGGATTTGACATCTGCATCTGTATAGGGTCTGATATTTATTTTGTCCTTTCCGACAGTTTCTGCACAAATACCTCTGCTGCTTGTAAAGATCTGCATCAGAGCACCGTCATCCAAGCCCTTGTTTAAATCTACTCCATATGCAGGATTCTGCGTAGTAATCTGTATGCAGCCATCTTCATATGAATATACCCAACCGGTTATCAATGTGATTCTATCGGTATAATATTGCCATGATTTATTACTGTCGCCGGCATTTTGTGTGCCTTGGTCTGCCACATAAAACGGATTAGACAAAGGATTGTCGGCACTGTAATAGCTAAGTTGCGTACCGGCTATAGCGCCCTTTAGATTGTTACCTTGTTCGTCCTCAACTACATGGTCAAAATCAAAAGCGCAGGTTGCCTTGATGATATAATCTTCGCTCGCAGTAAAATAAATCCAGTCTCCCGGCTGCAACTTTATGGGAGTAGTAACACCGTTTGCTATTGCGAAAACTTCGTTTTCGTAGTCTTCAGCCTCCATAAAGTATGTATACTCCGTACCATTTCTCATAATAAGGTCAAGCTTGTAAGCCTCGCAGTCATTATTCCCGTCATATGTCTTAACAACCTTCTTTACGGCGTAGGGATACTCTGATGTAATCTGTTCGCTGAATGTCGTAAACATAATCACAGCATCAGCCATTCTCTTACGATAATCGGTACCCATTACAAACATCTCGTATACGCCGTATTCAGCAAACGAACTTATACCGCCAATCTTGTAATTATCGTAGTCATCCTTGACATCCGGGCAGTGAATTACCATCGTTTCGGGAGTAACCAAAGCTACCGCACCAATATTTATGTAATCACTCGCCGAAAAGGTCTGATATTGACCAAGTCTTTTGTTCTTATCCTTTTCTGTTTCGTTTGCGTCGGGCGAAGTACGGGTGTCCAGAATATAGTATAGTCTGTCCTCTCTGTCGGGTACACTTCCTGCATTGAGCGGAAGTTCTATGTATGTTATTTTTCTATCGGAATTAAATCTGTATCTTACAATACCGATATACGCAAATGAATCATAAATCTCTTTTTGAGTATAATAATCTTCTTTGTCATTACCATCGAGTATTTTTACATTTTTGTTAAGATAATAGTCTTTGAACTCTCCCGATTCTGTAAAAATCCTCATGAGCACATTGGAATCAAATGTACCTTCTTTTGCAATACCTGCTATGTAACCATAATGCATATCGTTAGACGAGCTGTCCTTTTTTACACAGCAAAGCTTATTAAACACATCAAAATAGAATACATAAGATTCTCCCGCCTCAACCTCTTCATTATTGGCTATGGCATATTGGGAAAATTCG
>JAZQBI010000158.1:0-4177 GCA_045545635.1 Clostridia bacterium
AAAACTGACGAAAACGGCAAATGCAACAGATTAGTTCCATTATGCATTTGCCGTTTAGCGAGGACTAGCGACGAAAATCGTCGCCTCCGCAGCGTTCGTTACAGTTTTGCCTTTTGTATTTTTGATTTCCCCGTATTTTTACAGCGGAGAGCAGGGGATGCACGAAGGGGACTGCGGAAGTCCCCTTCGTAATAAATAATATTTCACAGCGGACGGTTGGGGGTGCAGGGGGAACAACTGCAGGTTTCCCCTGCGAATTAGTGCGGGGTTTCAGGGGTATGCAATACCCCCGAGAAGAACACTATTTTATAACAAACTCTTTACAAGCTCCTCACTGCTCTTCCAGCTAAGATACCTGGGAGCAATATCAAATGCCGTCATACATCCGGACTTACCCTCCCTGTTGAGACGGTATGCCGCCCTTGCATAGGCAGTAATTACCGATGCGGTAAACTCGGGATTGGAATCGAGCTTGAGACTATATTCTATTATGTGGCTGTTGCCGTCACCTGTTCTTCCGCTTCTTATTACAAAGCCGCCGTGGGGAATTCCGCTATGGTCTCTTTTTAATTCCTCCATTGTAACAAAATGAACAGTGGTATCGTAATCTGCAAAATAGTTGGGCATGGTTACGATTTCTTTTTCTATTCTTTCCTTGTCTGCACCATCCTCTGCCACAACAAAGCACTCTCTTGTGTGCTTCTGACGGGTAGTAAGCTGGGGAGCTTCGCCGTTTCGTACCCTTTCCAATGCATCGGGAACAGGAATTGTGTACTGCTTTGCATCTAATACACCCTCAATACGGCGAATGGCATCGGAGTGCCCCTGACTTACTCCCTTGCCCCAGAATGTGTAGTCCTCACCGTCGGGGAGGATTGCACCGGAATACATTCTTGCAATGGAGAACATACCGGGATCCCAGCCTACGGATATCACAGCCGCCTTGCTGCTTGCCTTTGCCTCTTTGTCAACATTGGCAAAATGCTGAGGAATTTTTGCATGAGTATCAAAGCTATCCACCACATTAAAAAGCTTTGCCATATCCGGTGTCTGTGTGGGCAGGTCTGTTGCACTGCCTCCGCAAAGCACCATAACATCTATCTTATCCTGCCACAGATGTGCCTCATCAGCTTTAACAACGGGCACTCCTGCAGTCTTAATTGAAACTCCATCGGGATTTCTTCTTGTAAATACTGCGGCAAGCTCCATATCCGGTGCTGCATTTACTGCAAGCTCCACGCCCTTTGCAAGATTGCCGTAGCCAAAAATACCTATTCTTATCATATTTGTTCTTCCTTTCTATATATAGGATGAAAATTTATGCCTTTTATTATATCATTTTTTTAATTTATGTTCAATACATTCAAAAAAAATTTTACAATTTTCTTCCGTATGCGGCAACCTGCTTTATTGCCTCATCCTTCGGCACTCCTGCCAGACGAAGCTTGTGGGCGTAAGCCATAAGCTCACGGAAGCTCTCTCCGGGACAAAAGCCCATCTCAATAAGGTCCTTGCCGTCCACAAAGGGTTTTGACATAATTTTCTTGTATAGTTCGTATCTCTCCGTAAGAAAATCACGGATTTTGCCAAAATCCTCTTTGGGCAGTTTGCCGCCGTTGTCAGCCTCGGAAATGCAGATAAGGTCAAAAGGGAAAAGTGCTTCATCAAACATTCTGTTGGTGGTTTTTATCCCCGATCCCGACAGTGCAACAATCTTTGGCTTCATATGAAGGGAAGAGAGATTCAGTACATATTTTGTAAGATTTTTTTCCTTTGTTATTCTATTCATTGCCCTTTCTATAAGAGGAAGTCCCTCGGTTTCGTGATTGTAGGAATGGATTTCTCCGTTTTTTACTGTTGTGCAGACTGTTTTGCCAAGATCGTGAAAAAGGGCACACAGCATAAACCCAAGAGGATTTGCGGTTTTGTCCCTTAGTTTTACTGCATAGTCAAGCACCATCATGGTGTGAGTCCACACATCGCCCTCAAGGTGATACTTTGGATTCTGCTCTGTCCCTATAAGCTTTTTAACTTCAGGAAACCACACATCAAGTCCGTTTGTTTGCCTTAGAGTTTCAAAAAACACAGACGGCTTGTCCGATTTAAGAAGTGCCTTTTTAAGTTCATCAAAAACCCTTTCCGAAGAAAGCGTGGATAAATCAATCCCTCTGCAAAGCTCCAGAGTTTCCTCACATGGTTCAAAGTCCAGCCTTGCGGCAAACTGTGCCAGACGCATTACCCTGAGGGAATCCTCCGAAAAAGAACTGTCATTTACATGACGGAGCTTTTTTTCCTTTATATCGCAAAGTCCCCGGAAGTGGTCTGTTATCTCACCTGTTATCACATCCTGCATAAGGGCATTTACCGTGAAATCCCGCCTTTTTGCTGCCCTTAATGTACCAAGGTGCGGATCGGGTGTCACATCAAAGTCCCTGTGCCCCCTGCCGGTGGCAACCTCACTTCGGGGGAGAGCTATGTCAATTCCAAAATCCGCCAGGGAATATATAGCAAAGCTTTTTCCGTATTTTAGAACCTCACCGCATTCCGACAGAATTTTTTCCAGAGTGCTTTCTTCTATTCCGTGGATTTCCATATCCGTGTCAAAGCACTCTCTTCCCATAACAAAATCACGGACACAGCCGCCCACATAGTAGGCACGGCCTCCGGCTTTCTTTACTTTTTCGGCTATTTCGAGAGCTTTTTTCCGCGTCATAAGATTTCTCCTTTTACATCTCCTGACACAATAATATATTCATTCCGTTTTTTTGTCAAATTCAAAATAATTTTACAATTTGTTTATAATAGGATGATTGACAGACCTATTCCCATATTTTATAATAATATCATAAATATTTTTTGGAGGAATACACAAATGAAAGAAAACATAGAAAACTTTTTTTATCATTACAAATATCATGTCATAGGAGTAATTGTTGCAATTATATTGATTGTTTCTGTTTTTAAATCCTGTGCCGACAAAAAGGTGATAGACCTTAAGATGGTGTATTTTTCCGACAAATATCTTGCCGCCGAGAATATTGACAGCTTTGAAAAATCCCTGAGAGAAAACAATATGATAGAAGATGTTGACGGCGATGGCGAAAAGCTATTCTTTATGGATAATATCCTCTACGACTTTGACATAGACGGAAACACCGATGAGGCAATGCTAAACAAGGTTCTCACCGTAACATATGCAGGGGACCACACTCTGATGCTTGTTCACAAATACGGTCTTGAGGACTATGACGGCTCTTTTGAGGATATATCAAAAATGGCAAGAGATACCGACGATGTATTCTACGGACCGGAAACCAAGTTTGTAACGGGAATCAGTGTTGAGGGCAATGAATACCTCGAATCTCACGGCATAAATACGGAAAATCTTTACCTTGCAATGCGACGCAGAACCGAAAAGGACAGTGCCGCAGACAAGGACAGAGAGTTTTTTGACAGTGCATATAAGGTAATGAAATTCATACTTTCGGGCGAGGTGTCAAATTGAAAAAAACCGTTTTAGTTTTTTGCCTTGCCCTTGCAGGAGTGATGTGTGCTTTCCTGTTTTTCAGAGGAACAGCCACGGTTACGGACTATGCAATGGATACTGTTGTAACCATTACCGCATCGGGAAAAGGCACACACAAATCCGTAAAAACCAAAATAAATAAAGCAATGGCGGAAATCCGCAGAATAGACTCTCTTATGAGCATATCCTCTCCCCATAGCGATGTCAAAAAAATCAACTCGTCCCAAAAAGGGGAATATACAATAGTTTCGCCCGAGGTTTTTTCTCTCATAGAGCTTTGCACAGAGGTTTCTGCTTCTTCCGGCGGTGCTTTTGACATTACGGTAAATCCACTCAGCGAAATGTGGAATTTCACATCGGACTCACCCACTGTTCCTCAAAAATGGGAAATAAACCGTGCCCTTTCCTCGGTAGACTACCGCAATATAAGGTTTAACAAAAAGAATTCTTCCGTTGCCCTTACAGGAGACAATATGAGCATAACCCTCGGTGCCGTTGCAAAAGGCTATGCAGCAGACAGGGCGGCACAGATACTAATTTCCGAGGGTATAACCGATGCGATAATAGACCTTGGAGGAAACATCTATGCTTTGGGAGAAAAACGCATAGGAATACAGACACCTTTTCAAAAAAGGGGAGAGTACTATAGTG
>JAZQBI010000159.1:0-15324 GCA_045545635.1 Clostridia bacterium
ACAAGAGTAAGTGCACTCTTTGCAATATCATAGTTAATCTTGTCAAAATAGGCGTTTTCCTCCTCGGTAAGAGGTTCGCAAGGTTTAATATCTCCATCAAATAATCCAAGCTTCTCTTTGAGATCAAGAACTCTTTTGACAGATTCATCAAGTCTTTCCATAGTTATTCTTCCGTCGTTAACTGCTTTTTCCATAATTTCAAAGTAGTCATCACGAACAAAGAGAATTACATCATTACCTGCATTAAAGCACTCGATATAGATATCATCGTAGTCAAATGATGAGGATAGAGAACGCATACTTACAGCATCGGTTACTATTACCCCATCAAAGCCCAAATCATCCCTCAAAAGACTGACAACCTTTTTGGAAGCGGAACCGGGTCTCAAATTAACTCCCCTGGTTACAGAATCATCTACTGCAGGCATTGCTCCGTGGGCTGTCATAAAAGTAAGCGCTCCGGCATCCACAGCAGCTTTCCAGATAGGTCTGTATTTTTCATTCCATTTTTTCATATAAGCATCTTTATCGAGATTTTTAAGGGATTTGGTTGTTCCCGTTGCAGCAAAATGCCCGTCACGATAGCCGCCAAAACCTCCCGGAAAATGTTTGGCACAAGCGGCAACACCTGCTTTTTGTACTCCTTTTACCATATAGGGAAAAAGCTCTGCTACAACATCAGCATGATCTGACGATGCAATAGAACGAGTGGTGCTTGAGGAAAAAAAGCTGGATATCATATTTCCCATAGGACCAAATGGCCAGTTTACTCCAAGAGTTTTTAGTTCTTTTGCCCACATATAACTTCTTTCTTCTGCGAGCTTTGTATTCCCTGCCGCACCGACAGATAGATTTGCGGAAACAGCATGAAGTTCAGGAAATATACCCTGAGCTCCAAACTCAGCATCGCAGCTTATAAAAAGCGGAATGTCGAGCTCGCTGCTTGCATCAGCAAAAGTTTGTGAAGCCTCCCGAGGTGATGCAAAGGGCTCACCGTCATTATTAAGCGCAGAGGCATCCAGATAAAGTCCGTTAAATGGGAATTTTTTAAAATAACTTGTGTAACCTCCGTGTTCTACAACGCCGTTTCTCACAACGCCGGGGCCGGGCATTGCTGTCTGTCCGATTTTTTCACGAAGTGTCATTTTATTTATGTTAGGTTTTTTCATAATAGTATTCCACTCCTTTTATTATTCCACCGGTATAGGATAAAGTCTTACCGGACTTTCCCCTGTAAATTCAAACTCACCAAGAATACCGTCCACAAATGCATTCATTGTTCCGGCATCGCAAGAATATGCGTTAATGTAAGCATATGCATTTTCAAAATAGTTGTAATAAACAGAGGGAGCCATAAAAGATGCCACAACTGTTTTTTCAATACCATGGGATAGTGAATGGAATAGTGTACTCATATCCTCTTTGGAGGAATAGAAATTCATTCTTGCAGGTCCACATGCGTAGACAATAATATCTGAAGTATCAGAAATTTCCTTAAGTTGATCCTTTGTCTTTATATACTCAACAATATCTGCATCGATACCTCGGCTTTCAAATGCTTCCTTCAAAGCACTAAGATCGTGAAGAAAGCTCTTATCGGCAGAAATATTTACGATTGTTGCCTTTTTGACATCTTTACGGCTAAATGGTATAACCTGATTTTCATTTGAAATGAGAGTAAGTGCATTTTTTGATATATTATAGTTAACCTCGTCAAAACGCTTGTTTTCTTCATCGGTGAGAGGCTCTCCGGGTTTAACAGCACCATCAAAAAGACCGATTTTTTCTTTAAGGTCTAGTATTCTTTCTACAGCTTCATCAAGTCTTTCTATAGATACTCTTCCGTCTAAAACTGCCTTTTCCATTACATCAATGTAATCATCGTGTACAAAAAGGACAATATCATTTCCTGCATTGAAACATTCTATATATATATCGTCCGGCTCAAATGCTGCAGCAAGTCCTTTCATACAAACAGCATCTGTTATTATTACACCGTCAAATCCAAGATCCTTGCGAAGAATATCTATAACCTTGGAAGAAGCCGATGCAGGTCTCAATATCTTTCCTCTTGAATAGGATGAATCAAAAGCCGGAATAGCTGCATGACCTGTCATAAATGCCATTACTCCTGCATCAACAGCCGATTTCCAGACTTTTTTCGAACGCTTGTTCCAAACCTCTGCCTTTACATTATTGCCTGTCGTGCAGAAGTGTGAATCACGGTAGTCGGTTCCGCCGCTTGGAAAGTGCTTTGCACAGGCACCTACACCTGCATCCTGCATACCTTTTATCATAGATGGATATAATTCCACAACTGTGTCAGCATCTTCGCCAAGATTTCTGACAGATTGCCCGAAGAAATTAAATCCGAGGTCTCCCACCGGTCCAAATGGCCAGTTTACACCCATTGTTTTGAGTTCTTTGGCAAAATAGTAACCTCTCTCGTATGCGAGTTCTTTTGATTTTGCCGCACCAACGGACATATTTGTAGTCATGCGGTGCAGGTGATTAAACATGTGTTTTGCACCGTATTCAAGATCACAAGAAACAAACATAGGTATATTCATATTATTACTTGCATCTGTAAGCATCTTTCCTATTGCTTCAGGTGTTTCCGGCTTATTACCGTCCTTATCAACAATAGAAGCATCGAGATAGATTCCGCAAAAAGGTACAGCGGTAAGATACTCGGCATAACCGCCGTATTTAACAACGCCATTTCTAACAACACCCGGACCGGGCATACCTGTCTGACCAACTTTTTCTCTCAGAGTCATTTCGCTAAGTTTTGGTCTACCCATGATGAATACCTCCTGAAATCATTAAATAGTTTTATACATTATATCATCGGAAAATATCGTAAACAATCCATTTTTTTGTCGCTTTTTTCGCAAAAATTGCACCGAAAGCGGACGAGGCTTTTTCAAGCACTCATCCGCTTTTAGTTACAGTGTATCAGTTTTCAAAATAACCGTTAATTACGATAAGCTTTGACATCATAGCAAAGTTTGAAAATACAATTAATCTTGAACAATTCTGACTGTATTCATCCTGAGGTCTGAATGGATTCAGAGCTACAGAACCGCCCTGAAGAACCTCTACATTATTCTTTCCGGACAGTGTAACCACAATGCTGTTGGTGGGTGTTGTCCATACACGAGTAATGTGTTTTCCATCCAATCCGTTAGGGTCATATTCATCAATTGTGATATCCTGAGATGTCAATTCAATAGCACTGTCCCTGTATCTTGCAAGGAAGCCGTAGTGAATTGCAAGAGGACCTGCACCAAAAGCATCGGACTTTTTAGCTACATGCCCCTTTGTTGCATCTGTTGCAAGACACAAAGGATTGGGAAGAGCTGTAAGATCACCGGTATATACATTATCATTACCAAATGCAGGCTCATTATCATCTACTCCGTAGTATCCTTTGGAATCTACAATTGTGCCGGGAGCACCATCCGGAGAATCGGGATTTACACCGTTCTGATCCCAGAAAATTCTGATTTCATCCACAAAACCTTCGGAATTAACTCCATAGAATATGATATCACCGGGTTCGATCTGACCTTTGAACTCGCCGGACAGCGGAGTATAAACCTTACACTCAGGGTCAAGTTTAAGTACATCGTTGTTATTTGCTGTTGTTGAGGTGGAAATTGTTGAAGAAAAAGCTTTGATAGCTCTCACAGACTCCGATGTTTCCTCATCATATACATTTGTTACACTCTTTACAATTGCAAAGTTAATACCTGTGTTATAGTTAAGTGTAGTAGCTTTACTCTTGGTAAAGTAAACAATAAATTCACCGAGTCTTGAACCTTTGTTTGTTGTATAAATTTTGTAACCGTTGTAGTACTTTTCGTTGGTGAAAGTATTGCCCACTGTACGAATATCATATCCGTCTTCGTTATCAGTGTTTGCAGTATCTACGCAAAATACAAGAGTATTTGCGTTTGAGATAGCTTTACCGCCAAAGTTATTGTAACGGAATTTTGTTCCGCTACCTTCTTCACCGCTGTCCTTATCGGTGTCTGCTACCTCTTCTATAAGAGTAAGTTTGCCATCCTGCTGATTATGAATGTCAGTTATGGGCAGTTCTATGTAGGTTATGTTAAGCTTATCGTCGACTAAGTACCTTATAATTCCACGATAGCCTCCTACAGCACCGCTGAGTTCATTTGCACTGCGATAAATAATCTCTTTTCCATAGGAATCGCTTACAACAACTCTGTCAGTATCACACTTATATATTACTTCTTTCTTTTCTACGCTGTCAAACATACGAATCAAAATTACATTTTTCATATCCTGCGTATCGGTGGCAATATCCATAATATAAGCTACTTTGTAATTTACCGGTGCCGCCACGGTGCTTTCCTTATTTATTTCCATCCAGGATACTGTACCGAACTTATCAAAATACAATATCAGTTCGTCACCAATTTTGTAATTAAGCTTATCTTCGTACTTGGAGTACTTGGTAGAAATAACATACTCATTATCACCGGATAACAGAACTGTTTTTCCATTTTCCACAGCTGTTCCGTCGATTAAAGCCGATACACTTTTTCCGTTAATGTAAATCGTAAGAGAATCACCGTTAATTGCAACATCAAGAAGTGTTCCGGGAGTTATATTCGCAAATTCGCCGGCTGAACCATCAGGTTTAACAACTGTAATGAATTTGTATTCATCAAAATCCACATATGCGGGTCCAACCTTAACGGACTCTCCTGAGCCATTTTTTTCTGTTTTAACAAGTCTATTAAAGACCATCTGTGCTTTCTGGTCAACACCACTTACATACCAGGTATCATACTCGTCAATAATCACTACATCTGAACCGTTTCCGGAACCCTCTACAACAATAATGCGACCGTTATCAATATCAAATATTGAACTGTCATATGCTGTAAGAGCCTGACCGTTGTATATAAGAGCAAAAAGACTTGATAAAGAAATCTTTTCGGTCTTATCATCTTCGAAGTAGCTTATTACACCATTGGAATAGCCAACAAAGTTTTCAGCATCAATGGTTGTTACTTTATCATATCCTGTGAGTGCTCCATAAACTATCTGATCTGCTTTTTTACTCTTTTTGTCTGCAACATAGTAGCATTCAACTTCACGACCTATAAGGTCATAGAGCGATCCGGAGAAGTCGGGGTTAGATTTCAGAATAACATTATCCACAAGGAATTGATTTTCATTAATCTTGCTCTTTCCGAAAAGCGATGTTACAGAGTTGTCGGTCATAACGCCCTCTGCGCGTTTTAGTCCAAGAATACCGGTAAGAAATGTTTCTTCTGATGAAGTGTGAACAAGGTATTCGTTATTTCCATCACCAACAACACCATCAATAGCCATCAATCTTACATCAAGAGCATTGTCCATCATCACAATAAGATCTGCATTAGTAACATATCCTGCGGATTTTATGCCGCGAAGTAGTCCAAGGTCATTTGCTACCTTGGTGTAGCCGGCAGGATAACCACCCAGATACTGTGCTTTGGAATCATAACCAAGAATGGAAACAAAGCACTTTGCCAGTTGTTCGATTGTGACATTGTTGTCCGGCGCAAATGAAGTAGAAGATACGCCGTTCATAAGTCCCTCAGCATACACTGCTTCTATAATTTCATATGCCCAATAAGAAGCGGGTACATCCTGAAATGTAGGTGCAGGCGGTGCAGGAGGAAGTTTTAGAATATCATTATCAAGTGAGCTGTTACCATAGAATTGCCATGTAAATTCAGTACTGTTTGTCATTTCCTGGTACTTGCTGATTGTCTCAATAACCCAGGCAAGTTCTCCTCTGGTTATTGTAGCATCTTCCTGAAAATCTGCTCTGGTTGTGTGAGGAACCAGTCCAAGTCCAAATATACGATTTATCGAGTAGTCATCGCATACAGTTCCTGACTCAGCCGCCATAATGGAAGGGACAAAAGTCAGAACCATAGAGCATACCAAAATAAATGATATAATTTTTTTCATCTTTTATCCCTCCTCATTTAACAAGTTCATAAACCAACTTTGCAGCTTCCGCACGGGAAATCGGAGCTGTGGGTTTGAATGTACCGTCTGTATAGCCGTTAATAACCTTGCGGGATGCTAGATATGCAACTGCCGACTTTGCATATGGGCTGATGCTGTCTGAATCCGCAAAGGAAAGTTCTGCATTAGCATCACTAATATTAAGTGCACGGTAAAGCATAACTGCAAAATCTTGTCTGGAAATTGGGTTACCTACACCAAAAATATTATCTCCCTGTCCGTTGGCAATGCCATTGGCTCTTGCAATTGCAAGATAAGGTGCATACCATGCACCACTGACTTCATCAGCAAATGACTCGGACGTTTCATCAGTTGTAAAACCAAGAGCAAGACAAACAATTTTTACTGCCTGTTCTCTTGTGAGCTGACCTGCGGGGTTAAATTGTCCATTGCCTATTCCTGCAATTATCCCTTTTGAAGCAAGATTTAATATAGCCTCATTTGCCCAGGAATAACCGTCAATATCATTAAAGACGTTCGGAACTATGGATTCAACAGGCTGCATAACAGTAACCTTGGAAGCGCCTCCGAAAGAACCACCTGATGTTCCTCCTGTTGGCTTGCTGCTCTCTGTGTTTTCCTCTATATCAGCAGCATCTTCGATTTTAGAAGCAAGGTTTGCTTTGGTAAAAGAAGATTTGTTCTTAATAATCTCAGAGTTTGCATCAGTTGGGTCATCAAGTGCAAGGTAATCCGGAATATTCAGACCTGCAAACGAAACATTATCTTTCGTAAGAATGTCGCTTACATATTCAATACCCATTTTTTTGTTGTACTTGATACCGTTAAGAATTATAGAAAATGCATAAAGCTCAGCAAGCTCATCTTCGTTTTCAAAGGTTACGCCCATAAGAGAATTGTTAATTTCCTTTACACCCTCAGCGGTGATATTTTCCAGCAAATCAATAAGTGTTGTTTTTGCATCTACTCTACCGGAAAGATTGATATAATCATCAACTTTAAGCTTTCCTGCATTATCAAAGATGTGTTCGGATTTTCCTTCGCGAAATGCCTGAAGAACAGAAATTCTGTTTATTTCTTTTACAAGTGTTTTTATTGCAGCAATTTCTGTATTAAGCTTTTCTTCTTCATCGACGATATCCTCGCCAAAATCAATTGGGTTTTCCTTGACCCATTCTGCAAGCTGTGATGTAACTGCATAGGAGGATACACTTCCAAACGCATCATACACAGAAAGAAGACCTGCAGCCTCTTTAAGATATTGTCCAGCTTCGTTTATGTCAACATCTGCCGAAGTTATTCTTGAATATATACCTTTGGCATTTTCCAGACTTTTTTCAAAGGATGAAAATGTGAAGGCTTTTGAGGAAGGTTTTCCGGCTTTGTTTCCGCCAACATAAACATTAAATATTCCCTTTTCAAAATCGTCAGGAAGATTGAGCGGCAATGTGGCAGAAAAGCTACCGTCTGCAACATCTGCTGTCCACTGATATTGTACAGCATCTGCATCAGTGAGTGCATCATCAACAGAATAATCAGGATTTAACACAAGAATATTTACTGATTCAGCATCACTTGCATCTGTTGTTCCGCTTATATTGATTATACCGTTTTTAAGATCTGTGACTTCAACCTTGAAATCTACACTTGCACTAACGGTAGTAAAAACAAGCATAAGCGAGAGAACAATGATGAGAAAAAGCGAACATAATTTTGAACTTTTACTCTTCATTATTTATCACCTCCAAATTGATTGTTGAATATATCAAATGTCTTGTCATCAGTTCCGTCAACGGTAACCTTGTCACCAACAAGAACAATCTGATGTTTGTTATTCCATACAACTGTCTTTCCAAGGGCTTCTGTTATATCCCTCACAGGAAGAAGTATTCTTCCGTTCATGGCAACGGAGGGAGCTTCAAGAGCAACTTCAGTGCCATTTACAAGCATCTTATTTTCTCCCGGCTTAAGAGATATTGTCTTTTGACTGCTCTTAATAGTGGCATGAGTACCATCCCAGGAAACAGTGTAGCCAAATGCATCTGCAAGAAATCTCAAGGGCAAATAAGTTTTGCTGTTGATAATCTGAGCAGGAACATCGGGAATTTCCATTTCTCCACCGTTCAAGAATGCTTTTGTAGTTCCAATCTTGAGAGCTACAATGTTGTCACCCTTAAGGAAGAACTGATGTGCAAATTCAGCAAAATCGTTTTCTATAGCTGTCTTCTTTATTGCCGGAATGACAACCTTGCCTTTGCCGCTTCCGGTAATGGTAATCTTGACAGTACCGTTCCCGCCAAAGTCATTGAAAACAAATGCTCCAAGTGGCTTCCAGCCGGAAGTACCGCTGGAGAAATCAATCTTTCTGTTTATTACCATTTCCGAGGAACCATCGTAGTTAAATGCGATATTCATACTTGCATCGGGATCTCCGTCTTCCACTGCATCATGCCAGTAATAGAACATATCTCTGTCTTCCCGTTTTCCTTTGAGAGTATATGTACCTGTTCCTGATTTGAATTTGGAAATAACTGCACCTTTCTGATTATATCCAAGTGTTGTTCCACCGGTAGATGTCCACTGATCTTCGGTGTCAAATTCTGAAGAGTCATCTGTGTATATAATACTTTCGCCTCTGGAGGAAATATCTGCAGGAGGTTCATAGAAGCCTTCGGGGAGAGAATCTGCAGGTGCAATCTGAACTTCGCCGTTAGGTGGTTTGATGCAGAAGTAACCCTCTGAATAAATGGGAGTTTCGCTATCATAAAAATCAAAAATCGTTTCTCCATCTACTTTAAAGAACACCTGTACGCCGCCATCACAATCAACAGCACCGAATTCGATATCATACCACTCACCGGGCTCTATAACGGCATCATTTGGCTTTGTTTCCAGAACGCCTGTAGCACCGGCACCGGGCATATATTTCTGGAATTCAAATATATCGGGTTTAACAACAACAAGGTATTGAGTACCGCTATAAACATTTCCGGTGGGATTTTCCTGTCTTATCGTAATACCTATCCAATTAGAGGACATATCGGTTTTCATACGGAACTTAATTGGGTTATAGTTCTTTACATCACCCTTATATGCCACAGTTCCGCTTCCGTTAAGAGAAGCGATTCCGTCAGAAACTGCGGCTATTGTTGTTGCACTGTTTGCAACCTGCCACAAATTAGGATTGCTTGTATCAACTGTCACATAAGCATTGTTTTTAAACGCATTGATACCCTTCATTGACTTAACAAGACGGTCAGTCATTTCGTCAACTGTGCTCTGACTTACTGCGTGGGATTTGTAAATATGCTTTGCATCTTCAAGAAGAGTCTTAAAGAGTTCTTCTGTTCCCACCTTGAATTCACCTGCATTACCTGAACCGTCCTTGATAGGTGCAAAAGCTTCTTCTGCCTGATCAATGTAGGATTTCAGGAATGTTTTGTCAACGCTGTCCTTAACCGATGTTGTGAAGAGGAACGGAACACCGCTGCTCTCCCACTCTGCACCAATCTGTTTGGTGATATTGCGTGCTTTAACCTTCCAGTAATAGCTCTTGCCGCGGTCAAGGTCACCGATATTTGCATACTCAAAAACGGTTGTTCCGCTTGCCACTACATTTTTAAGTTCGGGGTCTGTAGCCACAACGTAGTCATATTCGTCCGCATAAAGTGCAGGCTCCCAGGCAAGCTGAATATCCTTGTTTGACATTCCGTACTCGCCGTTTTTGGGGTAAATCTGGCGGAAAGGATCAAGAGGATTTGTAACCTCCATAACATCCTTCTGTATGCCGATTTCGTCCATGCTGAAGTTCTCATCTGTCATTATATGTTCGTCAAGACCAAGCTCCTTTGCCACATCAGCCTTTATACGCCAGTCGTGGTTTTCGTGGTCTACAAAGATACTCATATCCTCGCCAACGTAGTTGTTTTCAACTTTACCGTATGCTTCTGCATTTGGCTTGATGTTGTTTTTAGCATTAACAGTTACATTACCTACAGCACTTGCTCCGTAAGCAACAAAATATCCGTGTTCAACTGTTTTTTCATATGCACCCTGCATGTAGTTGTATTTACCAAAGGGATCTGGCAAATTAGCGAGAGCATTCGCAATCCTGTTGAGAATTTCACTACTACCGTACTTGGTATCACGTTCACTCATCATTATGCCTGTTCTTCCGGTTGCGGTGATATTATAATTTTCGGTATTATATGCACCAACACTGAAGATTGCATTTGTGGAGCCGTCATCTCCTGCGATAATGATATTGTTGTTTGCAGTCTGACCGCTTATCCAGTCATCAAAGTATATACCGTTACATGCATACGACGGGTCAATTGCCGAAACAAAGTCGTGGAGATAATTGTAATTAACCTGAGTACCGAAGGAATCCTGTCTTGCACCGGCATAGATAAGACCGTAGTCAGCAAGAGTACGGAGACCGTTGGCAATTTCATTGTAACTGATATCCCATTCTGTACCAACACCATAGAGAATATTCATACCGCCGTAGATGTGGTGAATAAGGTTATTCTTAACAACATTACCAACTGTTGCATTATTCTTGTACCAGGAAGTGAGACCTGTGGTAACCGCAAAACCTGAACCCTGAATATTTTCATGTCCTGTGTTGTAGAAGTGGTTGTTTACTATTCTGTTGTTCTCGTGTTCGAGATTAGGGAAGTTTTTAGTCCAGGAATATCCCTTATTATATAAGAATACTCCAAGTGCTCCGGTATTGTAGAAGCGATTTGCTTCTATTGTATTTTCCAGTCCCGTAATCTGAATTGCACTGCCGCCTCCATTATAGCGGAAGGTACAGTTACGAACAGTCATATTATTGCAATTAAAGAATTCAAAAAGTGCATGAGGCTTTTCATCAATTCTGAAGCCTTCAAATGTAAGACCGTCAAAGGTGATATGATGTGTATCTTCAAAATACAGATATACATCCTTGCTTACACTGAGGCGAAGCTCATCATCTGCGGAAATCTTGTACGGAGGATAGAAATAGAGTGTCATTGTCTCTACATCTATAAAGTACTCACCGGGAACATCGAGTTCTTCCGGCATATTGAGTACTCTCCAGGTTCTGCCCGGTTTTGCACCACCGGTGCCGATGTACTTGAATGTAAGCGTTTTGTTTACTTTGTCAACATCAGTTATTCTGTTCCACTGTTCAAGATAAACATTACTCAGATAACCACGGACAATAGCTGTGGAAGGATCACCCCATCTGTCAAAGGTGGAATCATCGTATTTAACAACCGGCATCTGATCGCCGCTTCCGGAATGTACAACCTCTTTGAAGATAGAAAACTCACCGTAGTTTGGCCACTGGCAAATCCACTGTTCTTTGTTATTAAGAAGAAGAACGAGATATTCAAGGGTACTTGGCACGGAATTATTCTTACTTTTACCATAGAGCATATCAAGGTTATTCCGTTCAAAGCCCTGAGCCTTGAGGTCAAGAGCACCAATGTACGGCAGTGCTTCAGGTTTGAATCTCAATTTCATATCCTTGTCGGTAACGGGTCCGAATTTAGTTACATCAATGTTTTTAAAACCACTGAAAACAACCTCGCCGTCACCTGCCGCCTTGAATGTTACGGGAGCGTTTTCACTGCCTGAAGCCCCTCCGGTAAACTTAATAATATTATTGAGTCTATATTCACCACCATGAATAAGAACATCCACTGGAATTCCGGTATGTTCCGTCCTTGCAACAACCTTGTTTGCCTGTTCAATGGTAGCAAAAGGTTTTTCTGCAGTACCGGGATTGGAGTCATCGCCTGTTGTACTTACATGAAAAATTATTTTGTCGGGAGTTGCCTCTGCCATAACAGTCATATAAGTTGCTGATATCATTATAACACATAAGGCAAGAGCAAGAATCCCCTTTAAATGTCTTTTAAACATTGCACACGCTCCTTTCCTCTACTCTAATACATTCTTCTTTGCAATAGGATCAATAGATCCATCCTTTTCCCATGCAAAGATATAAATCAAATCACCATAAGAATAATCTATAGGCTTATCAAGCTCGGCTCTGTAGTTATTGACACCTGAAGCACCAACGCAATTCTTAGTGTAAGTCAGAACTTGTTTTAGCCTTTCTCCGGAATTACTGTAAAGAGAAACAATAAAATCGTATTCTTCAGCAGAAGCCTTGCTGTTGACAAAATCGTATGTTACATACTTTGCAGTTCCGAAATCATTCATATCTTTTATTTCCTGATCATTTTCATCAAAGAATCTTATGTTTTTTATCTTGTAATCAGGATTATCTATTCTGAATGTTGAAATACCACTGATACTTTCCCAACTGTCTCCCATTTCCTTGGAGTCATTGTGTGCGGTAACTCGCCAGTAATAGTTTGTATCCTCACTAAGTCCGGAAATCTCCACAGAACTGTGAAGTGTGGTGCCGGAAGCAACAAGTTGGTCAAAGGCAGTGTCTGTAGAAACCTCGTAGGTATATCTGTCTGCATAGAGAGCCTTTTCCCATACAAGTGAAATACTTCCATCGGATTCTATGGTACGATTTACAGGATATAAATTAGAAAATACTTTATCAGAATCACTATAGAGAATATAGTCATCTGTCAGTCCGATAGCATCCATACTGAAATTGGATTCTGTAAGAAGATTCTGTGCAAGGTGTTCACTGTAACCACTGATGAAAGACGTCTTCAAACGCCAGTCATGATTTTCGTGATCTACAAAGATATCGGAATATCCGGATTTTGTCTTTGCACCTGAAATATTACCATGTGAATCCGGTTGGGGAGTCAAATTTGAAGCCTGACTTGTTTTGAGATCAAGGGTGTGTGACTTCTGTGAACCAGAAAGTGCAGTAGCTGCCGAAGCTGTCGTGGTTACATCGACATGCATATTACCCCATGCTTTATTTCCGGTGGTATAGAAGTGATTGTTTGCATCTTCATCTATACTCTTTTTTGTAGCAGCTATCTGTGGATATTTAGCCAGAATTGCTTCCGAAACATTGCTAAGTCCGGCGTAAGCACTTTGTTCGGTAAAGTTATTTACATTTCGGTCGGAGAATACCATACCGGTCTTTGCGCCTACAACAAGATTGTAATCTGCAGTACTGTCTCTGCCAACTGTAAGAAGTCCTCTGGTGTTCTGACCGTCACCGCCAATTATAATATTGTGCTTAGCTATTTGCCCTGACTGATAGTCATCCCAGTAGATAGCAGAAATGCTGTTTCCTGTGCCGGAACGCAGATTATGTGTAAAATCATGGATATAATTATGATGAATATTTGTACCATACATATTGAGTCTGTTTCCGTTGTAGATAACACCTGCATCAGATACATAATGGAGAAGATTGTACAATTCATTATAGCTTATATCATTATCCATACCACAATGCATAATTGCTTCACCATATGGAGTACCATGAACTAAATTGTTTTTAACAACATCTCCAATTATCTGTGGCTGAGATTGTGAACCGCCAATTCGTATATTAACAGTGGTGTTGTCCTTGCCGTGAGTACCAACTGTTGCACATTCATAAACGTGATTGCCAACAATAGCGTTACCACTTGGTGTTACCGTGTTGGGATTGGCACCGCTATGAATATGAACAGCATTACCTCTTATGTAACGGAAATTGTTGTTTTCTATGAGCGAATTTTTGCTCTCGTTCAGGTAGACGCCAAAATTTCCGTTTTCCAGTACACAGTTTTTAATCTCAACATTTTCTGCCTTATTAAATTGTATAAGTTTGCCCTTGGAACCTCTGACAATAAGATTATTGAAGCTTACATTAGAGATATCCTTTGCAGAAGAGCCAATAGCAGATACGTCAGAATAAGCAATTTCAACAAAATCAGAATTGGAAGCACAATCAGGTATGTAGTAGTACATTATCATAGTGTTTGTATCCACATACCATTCTCCTGGGATATCAATAGCCTCAAGAAGATTATTAACCGTAAACATACAATTAACCGTTCCGGCTTTTTCCTTATCTCCGAATCCACTATACTGAGGAGCTGATACTGTGATGGATTTTGAATCAGATTCCACTCCGATAAGTGATGTATATTCACGAATCCACGGTCTGCTTGAGATAAAGAAGCCTTCAAGATAAGCACCTGCAGTTTCTGACCACTTTGCAAACTCATTATTTGTAAAGGAATAGGTATCATCGCTTACAGATAATGTGAGATCAGCATAATTGCCGTTTGGCCATTTTGCAATCGACTGAGGTTTGCCGTTAAGATAAACCATCGGCATTCCCATTTCAAATTTTGAATGTTCAAAATTGCTTGCTGTTAAACCATATTCGCTAAGGTTAATCTGATAGACAAAGCTTGCTGCATTGGCATCAAGTCTTTCCAGCACATCTGCATCGCTTACTTTTCTGAATTCGGAAACGGGTAGTTTGGCAGCTTTGGAAATGACAGTCTTTTCTCCGGCAATACCGTTATAAGAAAGAAAACCATTTTCGGGAGCTTCAACATTTAACGGAATACCGGAATACTCGCCACCGCAGAGTATTATCTCACCACTGAAGCCAAATGAAGCCATTTTTTCATAAGCTTCCTCTGCCTTTTCAATGGTTTTCAAAGCTTCTGAAACACTGTTTCCTGAGTTATTGTCATTACCATTTTCGGAATCAACATAAATAGAAACAACAAATTCCGAAGCATTAAGTTTTCTGTAAGTGTCCTTGCCGTTATATCTGAAAACAATGATGTTTGATTCCATAAGCTCTGATGCATCAGAAATACGACATGTAAATGAACCGTCTTCACTTACGGGAACATCCTCAACTGATTTGCAAACAACATCACTTCCTGCCACTGTAAACTCTTCGTAGGAATGTCCCAGAGTGAGCACATAAACATCAAGAGTTTTGTTTTCGCCGTCATAAACTACTTTATCTTTTATCACAAGTTTTCTTTCAACAGAAATTTCAGTATTGTTTGCCAAAAATACATTGCCGTTATAAGAGATATACACCGAATCATCACTTTTGATATTTTCAACAGTAAAACTTGCAGAGTATCTTCCATCCTTGGATACCGGTATAAAACCTATGTATTTAACGGAAGAAAGGAAATCTTCTGTTGTTATTGCAACAGCAAAGTCTGAATAGCTCTTGCCATCCGCAGGAATGACAATATATGCTTCTCCTACACCCTCAGCATAATCCAGGTGTCCTTCAATTGCCACAAGACCGGTTTTATCGTTTATAACCACCCGGCTATCAGATGCAGCAAGAGTGAATTGCGGACACAGAACGGGGACTAACATACATAAAGAGAG
>JAZQBI010000160.1:0-23683 GCA_045545635.1 Clostridia bacterium
TCCGTACAATGGACTTTGAATCTGCAAAAGAAAACGGACTAATCCAAATTATAGGCAGCGAAGTAGATGAAGTATATTATGAGAATGTTCTTGGTGAATCCATAAATTCCGAAGCTATTAAAAATCTCGGAGATGATTTCAAGGTTATTTATTCTCCATTTCACGGTACGGGCAATGTTCCGGTAAGAGAGATTTTAAAGAGAATTGGATGTAAAAATGTTCGTGTGGTAAAAGAGCAGGAGCTGCCTGATCCTGATTTTTCAACAGTCAAATCTCCAAATCCCGAAGATAAAGAAGGCTTTAGGATTGCAATGGATATGGCGGAAAAGGAGCCTGCCGACATTATTTTTGCCACGGATCCCGACGGAGACAGACTGGGTGTTATTGTCAAGGATGCAAAAGGAGAGTATGTTTCCCTTACTGGCAATCAGATAGGAGTACTTCTCAGCGAATTTATCCTTCGTAACAAGAAGCTCAAGGGAACTCTCGCTTCAAACGGAGCTATTATAAAAACAATAGTAACAACAGATATGATTAAGCCTATTGCCAAGGATTACGGCATAAAGGTTTATGATGTTCTTACGGGATTCAAATTCATCGGAGAGAAAATCAAAGAATTTGAAGAGGGAACACTCGACAATGAGTATGTTTTCGGATTTGAAGAGAGCTATGGTTATCTTGCAGGCACATACTGCCGTGACAAGGATGCAGTGGTTGCCGCAATGCTTGTAACAGAGATGGCGGCAGACTACAAAACCAAGGGTATGACTCTCTATGACGGACTTACAGGTCTATATAAAAAATACGGATTCTACCTTGAAGACCTTTGTAATTTTGCTTTCAAAGGTGTTGACGGAAGTGACAAAATGAAAGCAATTATGGAAGGATACCGCACAAATCCCCCCAAAGAAATTGCAGGTCTCAAAGTAATTAAGCTTTGGGATGTTCTCAAAGGTACAATAATAAATCTTGACGATATGTCCGAGTCGAAAATCAATCTTCCAAAATCCAACGTACTTAAATTTGAGTTGGAGAATAATTCCTGGATTGCAGTGCGTCCATCGGGAACGGAGCCCAAAATCAAGTATTATTTTGCAGTAAAATGCGATAGTATTGACTCATCAAGGGAAAAAATATCTCTTATGATTAACGAAATGAAAAAAATTATGTAAATACTGAAAATAATGCTTGCAATTTGGAAAAAGCTGTGTTATAATGGTTTAGTCATAAATGAGAAATAATGAAGTAGAGGTGAACATAAATGAAGCAGGATTTACATCCCGATTACAAACCCACAGTTATAAAGTGTGCATGCGGTGCTACTTTTGAGACCGGTTCTACCAAGGAAAATATCAATGTTGAAATTTGCTCCAAATGCCATCCTTTCTATACCGGTAAGCAGAAGCTTGTTGATACAGGCGGAAGAATCGATAAGTTCAAGAAGAAATTCGGAATGGACAAATAATTTGTTTTTAAGGCGGTGTAAAAAAACTCGTTTTTTTACATCGCTTTCGATTTGTTAGTGGATTGATAAAAGAAAGGACATAGTTTGTATGAGCACAAGAGAAGAATTAAGAAATATTGCGATAATTGCTCATGTTGATCACGGCAAGACTACCCTGGTGGATTCTCTTCTTAAGCAAAGCGGTATTTTCCGGGAAAATCAGCAGGTTGACGAGCGAGTTATGGATAATAACGATCTGGAAAAGGAGAGGGGTATCACAATACTTTCCAAGAACACCTCCCTTGACTACAACGGTATCAAAATTAATATCGTTGACACCCCCGGACACGCAGATTTCGGTGGTGAGGTTGAACGTGTACTCAAAATGGTAGACGGTGTTCTGGTGCTTGTTGATGCCTTTGAGGGTTGTATGCCCCAGACACGATTTGTACTGAAAAAAGCTCTTTCTCTGGATCTTCATCCTATTATTGTTGTTAATAAAATAGACCGTCCCAATGCCCGTCCCTACGAGGTAGTGGATGAGGTTCTTGAACTGTTTCTGGAGCTTGAGGCAACAGATGACCAGTTTAATTCGCCTGTGGTTTATGCTTCGGGCAGGAGCGGTTATGCAACACTGGACCCTGAGGCTCAGGGCAAGGATATGAAGCCTCTTCTTGATATGATAGTAAATCATGTTCCGGCACCCAAGGGCGATATGGACGGTAGTCTTCAGCTTCTTATATCCAACATAGATTACGACGATTATGTGGGTACTATGGCTGTGGGCAGAGTGGAGAGAGGCTCTGTTAAAGTTGGTCAGAATGCCGTAATATGCAAAAAAGACGGTACAACAGAAAATATCCGTCTTACAAAAATGTATATGTATGAGGGATTAAAGAGGGTAGAAGTTCAGGAGGCTACAGTAGGTGATATTGTACTTATGGCAGGTGTTGCCGATGTCAAAATAGGCGAGACCATATGCGATGTGGACTGCCCCGAACCGCTTCCCTTTATAGATATAGACGATCCTACAATTTCTATGACTTTCAGTGTCAATGACTCTCCATTTGCAGGCAGAGAGGGTGAGTTTGTAACAAGCAGACACTTAAGAGACAGGCTCTTCCGTGAGATGATGACAAATGTCAGCCTAAAGGTTGAGGAGACAGATACCTCCGAGGCTTTCAAGGTGTCCGGAAGAGGTGAGCTTCACCTTTCCATTCTTGTAGAAACCATGCGCAGACAAGGCTATGAATTTCAGGTTTCAAAGCCCGAGGTTATCAATAAGGTAGTAGACGGCAAGGTTATGGAGCCTATGGAGCTTCTTATAGTTGATGTTCCAGAGGAATTTGTAGGAAGTGTAATACAGACTCTTGCAGAGCGAAAAGGTCAGATGCTAAATATGACAAGCGGTGCAACAGGCTATACAAGATTGGAATTCAATATCCCCTCCAGAAGTCTTATAGGCTACCGTTCACAGCTTATGACGGATACCAGAGGAAACGGTATAATGAATCATATACTAAACGGCTATGAGGAATATAAAGGGGATATCCCCATGCGTTCCAGAGGTTCGCTTGTTGCTTTTGAGGATGGCGAATCCATAACCTACGGTCTTTTTAATGCTCAGGAGAGAGGTTCTCTCTTTATCGGACCCGGTGTTGAGGTTTATCAGGGAATGGTAGTGGGAGAAAACCTCCGTGTAGGTGATATAGATGTTAATGTGTGCAAGAAAAAGCACATTACAAACACCCGTGCATCCGGCTCTGATGATGCTCTTCGTCTTGTACCGCCGGTTGTAATGTCACTGGAAAATTGCATAGAATTTCTTGCCGATGACGAGCTTCTGGAGGTAACTCCCGAAAACCTCAGAATCCGCAAAAAGATTCTTGACAAAACGCTTCGTGCCAAAGCAAAGGCTCATAGTAAATAAGGTGATTTTATGGTAGATTTCGGAAATAGCTGGAATGAGGTAATAGGTGAGGAGTTCTCCAAGGATTACTACCTTAAGCTTCGTCAGTTTTTAAAAGAAGAGTACAGTACCAGGACAATTTATCCTCCCATGTATGATATTTTCAATGCGTTAAAATTTACGGATTATGATGCTGTAAAGGTCGTTATTCTGGGGCAGGACCCATATCACGGTGAGGGGGAGGCACACGGACTTGCATTTTCCGTAAGAGAGGGCATTGACATTCCTCCGTCTCTCAAAAATATATACAAAGAGCTTCAGATGTCTTTGGGGTGCTATATCCCAAACAACGGCTATCTGGAAAAATGGGTAAGACAAGGGGTGCTTATGCTTAACTCTGCACTCACAGTCCGCAAGGATATGGCAAATTCTCACAGAGGCAAGGGATGGGAGATATTTACCACCGAGGTTATAAAAAAGCTCAATGAACGAAAAAAGCCTGTTATATTTCTTCTGTGGGGCAACAATGCCAAGGAAAAGGCGGAGTTTATCAATAAGAATTTCCACTATGTTCTCACCAGTGTTCATCCAAGTCCCCTTTCCGCTTCACGGGGTTTCTTTGGATGTAACCACTTTAAGAAAGCCAATGAAATATTAAAAAGCCTTGGCGAAACGGAAATAGACTGGCAGATAGAAAATATTTAATCTGCAAACTGCAAAGACAAAAATTGTGTTTTTGCAGTTTTTCTTTTTTTTATTAAAAAACTTGTAAAACAGTTTTTTCTGTGGTATAATAGTTTCGCTACAACATTATGAACATCTTTTAATTGTCGAGGTTACGCTTTTGTAAAAAGCGTAGCTCTGTTTTGGAATAAAATCTAAAACCTCGTTATTAGAAGATATTCAGATGTTGTAGCAGATATCTTACAGAGAACTACGTTTTTTGGGGTGTATGGCTTTGTAAGCCGTACACCTTTTTTGATTGGAGGAAATATATTGTGATAGTATCAGTCTGGACAGATGTTTTACTGCTTGGAAATCTGAGCAATATAAAACAGCGTATGAAAAATGCTGTTGAATATGCAATATCCGAAGGAGGCAGGATATTTCTTTCGGAATCGGGAACGGATTTTTCAACATTGATTCACGACGTAGTAAAAGAATATCCGGATGCAATCCATATGCCGATAGACAAAAAGGAAATCGAAGAGAAAAGTATTTACGGTATGCTATACAAGCGTTATCCTTCTGTTAAAGCATATCTTTACGATAAGGCGGATCTTACGATTGTCTTTGAGTCAGCTGACGATGTAGTTGTCGGGGATTTTTCAAAAGCAGCAGTTCGTGTAAAAATATAAATTTTGCAAAAACACTTTCTCAATTGTTAAGATATTAATAATTGAGAAAGTGTTTTTTGTGTCGTTTTGTCCATATATTAATCTTTTTTCTATTGAGATTTTATTTGCAAAATGGTATATTCTTTCCAAGACAAAGTATTGTCATGAATTTATTGGGGAGGAAAATAAATATGGAAAAGGTAGCATATTTTTTTGTTGATGACACAATCTGGTGTATGAGGGATGTGGCAAGGCAGAGACCTAAGTCGCTTTTTGATAATTGGTTTTTGGGTATGCTCAAGGAAGGTCACGACAAGTACGGCATGACCGCACAGCTCAATCTCTTCTACAGAACAGATTTCTTTTATGGAAGTGATGAGTTCACCCTTGCCGAAATGCCCGACACATACAAGGCAGAGTTTGAGACAAATTCCCACTGGCTTCGTCTTGCCTTTCACGCAAAGCAGGAGTTTCCGGATTATCCATATGTCAATGCTACATACGAGGATGTAAAAAAAGACTACGAAGCCATTATAAATGAAGTTAAACGCTTTGCAGGCGAAAAATCCATAGGTCACGCCATTGTTCCTCATTGGCTCCCCATAAGCAAGGCGGGATGCAGAGCACTGGCAGATTGCGGAGCTAAATTTTTGTCTCCAAGCATGGGCGAAAGGAGAGAGTTTACGGGTGATGACAGCGTTCTCCCTTACGGTCACGCAGCAAGACTAAAGCATAACCGCCAGCCTGAAACAATGCTATTTACCAGACCGGGCAGAACAGACGAGGTTGCATCGTCAATTTGTGCATACAACCACATCACAGAGGAGCAGTCAAAGGAAATTCTATATAAGCAAAAATCAATTCTTGATGAGGAAACAGGAATCCGTTTCCGTAATATTGGCAGAGGCCCTTGTCTTAACTCCAATACAAAGGAATCAATTTCTCAAAGGCTTGCGGAGTTAAACGGAAGTGAATATATCGGAACTTGTGTTCATGAGCAGTATTTTTATCCCGATTACTACAACTATCAGCCTGATTGCAGAGACAAGTTTTTCCTTTTGGGTAAGACACTCAGCGAGTACGGATACCGCTTTATTACCTCTGACGAAATGAAATAATATAAAACAATTGCACTTTTTTTAGATTTTGAAAAACCTCAAAATTAAAAAAGTGCAATTTTATTTTTTATTTTGTGAATTGAGTTTTATAAGATGTCAGTTTTTTGGCTTTGCTTGAATTAAGCCAGTAAATATGCTAATATTAAGATATCAATATTATGTATTTTACAGACCAAGGAGGAAGTAAAAATGAAGAAAATACTGTCACTGTTTCTTTGCATGGCACTTTCCGTGACTATGATTACAGTCACCGGAATAACTGCTGTGGCACAGGACACACAAAGCTACGAGGATTATATACCCGGCGATATACCGGCAAATTTATTTATTTGCGGTGCCAAGGGTATGTATGACACTGTTAATATAGGAGCTACAGGTAAGGACTGCAAGCTTGGCCGTAACGGTTACGGATACTATATAACAGCCACCTCAACAGCAACAGGAGAGGGCGAAGTTGGCACTTGCTTTATGGGAAATGAGGGTGCACACAAGCTTCATGGCGGATACTACACAGCTCCGCTCTTCAGTGAAACCATAAAATACGGCACAAACTATGTTGTAAGCTTTATGGCAAGAAAGGGAGAGACAAGCACCGATACAGCCATTAACTTTGGTGTGTATGATTACTCTCAGTATAAACTTCTGTATACTTCCGAATACGGAAAAGAGGGCTTGGCTTTAACAGATAGCGAGTGGATACCTTTTGAGGGAACAATACATATTCCTGCAGGCACTTCCGGTGTTGCACCTCAGTTTGTCATTGGTTTATCGGAAACTGCACCAAATGGAACAAGTGCAGATGCAAGAATAGTTGCAGAGGAAAACTATAGCACAAGTAAGTATGTGCCCGAAATGTACATAGCAGAAGAAGTTGCATTTGATATTGAAAACACTCTTACTTCCGGAGATGCAACAGTATCTCTTGGCGATACTCTCACTTTTGAAGCAGGACTTACAAATCAGCTTGGACTTCCCGGATCCCTAGACCAGACCTTTGTATGGAAGGCAATGGATACAAACAGACAAAATGAGATTTCCGGAATTACCATAGAAACCTCCGACGACACAAAGACAGCAACCGTTACCGTTGGTGGCTCTGTAGCGCCCGGTTCTTACGATATCGTTGCTTACAGCGAAAAATATGATATGGCAAAGGGATGCACAATAACAATGGAGGCTCCATATTATTATGAGGATAGTGGAGATATTGTTACTGAGGCAAAACTGAATACTTCCGAAGAGTGGACAACAGAAAAGGTTACTACAGGTCTTGTAAATTATATTGAAGTTAAGGCATCACTTACAGATAATACCGAAGCCTTTGAGTGGTTTATCACTGATGAAAACAGATTAAGTGTTGTAGAGGATGTATTCGAAGTTACCCCTGTTACTGCAGAGGGTGCGGAACAAACTGTAAAAATAGCTGCTAAAACAGGCGTGGATATTAAAGCAGGCAACTATAATGTTATTGCAGTGGCAAAGGACGGCTCTCTTAAGGCACACCCAATATGCCTCGACATATCAGATGATCTCAGCGTTATACTTGACACCTTTACACAGGGAACAGCAGAGGAAATAGAAGAAGGATTAAATACTTCATATCTCAGCGTGTTGGGGCTTCTGGATTCCAATTCCTCAAAGGCAGATAAGTCGGCACTTGCAAAGGTAATATCCGCTTCTGCAGAAGAAGAAAAAATAGAGGAAATAACAGATTTAGAGGACATCAAAAAAGTCTTGGAAAGACTTGCAGTATTATCCTTCTATAACGTTAAACCCGAAGAGGTTGAATTGGTAGATGAGAATGCTAACTTTACTTATGAGAATGAACTTGGAATAGATAAGATAGATGCAGACGGTGTTACCTTGTACGCACTCTACAAAACCGCTATGACCAAAGGCGGACAGGCCAAGGTACTCTCCGATGTTACAGAAAAGGATTTTGGGACTGTAAGCGAATTTGTTTCAGAATTAAAAGAAAGCATATTTATTAATGCAATTGCAAATCCCGTCTCAAACGGAACAGGATATGTAGGCAATGTTCTTACAAAGGAAAATATGGAAGCCGTATCTGTGGATGCAGGTAACTACTTAGAGTCTGATATGCAGTCCGAATACAATGGGGCGCTTGCAGGCAAAACCCTCACACTGGCACAGATAGAAGCTGAGCTTGCAGAGGAGTACGAGCAGGAAGAGGATGAAGACACAAGACCTTCCGGCGGAAGTACCGGCGGCGGAGGAAGAGGAGGATTTTCCTCGTCAATAAGCGTTCCTGCCAAAAACCCCGAAAAGGCAGAAGAGGAAAAGACAACCGAGGAAATTAAATTTACAGATGTTGCCCAAACACACTGGGCGTTCCCTGAGATAATATTCTTAAATAAGCTTGGCATTGTAAACGGAGCCGATGACGGAAAGTTCTATCCGGAAAAGACCGTAACCAGAGAAGAAGTACTCAAAATGATATGCATTGCTTTCAAGGTTAAATCAAGTGGCGGTGACAGTAGCTTTGACGATGTGGATAAGGGTGCATGGTACTATAACTATGTATCTTCCGCACAGAAGGCAGGTATTGTAAACGGAATAAACGACAAACTTTTCGGAATAGGTCAGAATGTAACCCGTCAGGATATATGTGTTATGATTGCAAGAGCCCTTGGCGAAAATACAGACGGATATCCTGAGGGAATGTTTACAGATGTTTCCGATGTCAGTCCGTATGCGGCAAACAGTGTAAACTATCTTTCCAGTATGTATGTGGTAAATGGCTTTACCGACGGCAGCTTCAGACCTTTGGCAAACTGTACCAGAGCAGAAGCTGTAAAGATTATTTCCAACGCACTTCATATCCTGACCGATATGGAAAATTAATGAGAAGGTAAGGTGAATGATAATGAAGAACAGAATTATTGCATTTGTGCTTGTACTTGCAATGATGATACCCATGATTGTATTTGCAGGCTCCGAAGATGCACCCGCAACCCTTACATATGCCGAAGAGGTTTTTGCAGGACTTGGAATTATAGATGCAGATTCCTACAATCCGTACACCAAAATAACAAGAGGCGAATTTGCTACTCTTGTTTCAAAACTTGTTTTGTATAATAATAACGGCAGTGCCGATGAATGGTATCAGAATAATTTTGAACCTGAACAAGGAGCCAATGTAACACCCGAAAGTCCGCTTTTTGGCGATGTTGACGGCTCACACAAGCATTTTAACGGTATAAAAACCCTTGTTAATATGGGGTATATGAGAGGAATAGGCGGCAATGTGTTTGCACCCGATTTTCAGATGGCTCTTTCCGAGGGCGCCAAGGTAGTTGTGTCTATGCTTGGCTATGACGAAATTGCCTCAGCTCTTGGCGGATTCCCCACAGGATATACCAATGTGGCATCCAAATGCAAGCTTTTTTCCGGAATCGGAAAGTCCTATACAGATGTTATGGAAATGACAGATGCAGTACAGCTTTTGTACAATGCATTTGATGTTAATGTCAAGATGGCTCTGGAGATTTATGATAATGAGCTTGTGTACAAAGATATGGGAGAAACCTTTCTTAACTTCTTCCTCAAGCTGGAAAAAGCAGAGGGTAGAATGACCGATAACGGTATCACCTCTCTTGGCGGTACTTCCTCTGTAGGCAGAGAAATGCTGATAATCGACGGCAAAAAAATGGAATATACAGCTAGCTCCTATGCATACAGCCGTTATATAGGCAGAGAAGTTACTGCATATTACAGCATAGATAAGTCCAACGAAAACACCTGTGTGTATATCTGCCCGGAGGATGATGTTACGGTAATTACCGATGGTACATCCTTTTCAAATGGTGAACTTGCATATAGTGCAAATGGAAGAGATTATCAGACAAAAATTCCCCGTAACTCCGTAATTATATACAACGGAGTATATACAGACGATTACACAGACGATTTACTCAGTGTAGAAAACGGTACCGTTACCCTTATTAAAGGCGATAACGGAAAATCCATTGTCAATGTGAGAGAAGCAGTTGGAATTTATGTTTCCAATGTTTCCTACGATGCTCAAAAGGTGTACAGTGCACTCAAGTTTTCAAGCCTTGCTGACGGTGTGTCCGTGTATTCCCTCGGAGAGGGAGAACAGTACGACAATGTTCTCATTTTTGACAAAAACGATAATGCTATAACAATTGAAGATATAGTTAAAGGTGATATCCTCAGCATTTGTGCAAGTGCTGATGCAAAGACCGTAATAGAGGTTCGCAAGCTTGGTAATGCAGTTACCGAGGCAGAGCTCGATTCCTATACAGACAAGGAATTTATAACCAAAGATACAGTATATAAGTTTACCGAAAGCTACAACAAAGCGACAAACAAGGCAACTCTCACTCCCGGTGAAACCTACAAGGTATACCTGGATGAAAATAACTGCATAGTATGGATTGCCAAGGGAGCTCAGAGTGTTGGTAAGGTGGCGATATATACGGGAAGCGGAAGTAACTCTGCAAATGGATTTGAAGATGATTATGCAGTAAGACTCTTTACCGAGGATAAGGAGCTCAAAGTGTTTAATCTTCCGGAAAAAATCACTTTGAACGGTAAACGTGTAAAAGCTGAAGAAGTTTGCGCAGAGTTGGATCCTTTTATGGGAAAAGCTGTTATTTTCAATGCAAACGAAGATACACTGTCTTCCATAATTACCCCTGCATCTTATGGAGAGACGGAAACAAAAGAATGGTATCATGTATCCCCTGCATTAAATGTATTCAGAAAAACAGGAGTAGAATCTTTCAAGACACTTTACTACGAGCCCGGTGATGGTGCATCCTTTGGAGGAAACTTTGCATACAATTCTTCCACAAGGCTTGTCTTTACAGTTCCTACAAGTGAAAACGAGTTTGATAACGAAAAGAGATTTCATATAAATAACCCTTTAACTTCCAGTACAAGCTATACTGTAGAGGCTTACTCAACAATAAAGAACGATCCTGTTCCGGAAGTTTTGATTATCTATGCTGATTCCAAGGGCACCGGAAAGGTTACAAGAAATCGCGGTCTTTTGATTACCAAGGTTATAAATACCGTGGATGATGAAGGTGAAGCTGTCACTGCATTCAAGGGTTACGAAATCAAACAAAACAGTCTCAAAGAGGTTACTGTAGCGGTAGACGACGAAGCATATATGACTAAGTACGAAACAGATGAAACTCTTTATCCGTTGGATCCCGAGAAAGACACGGACCTTGAAAAATTTGGTCCTCTTACCTATAAGGATCTGGAACCCGGTGATATTATTCGTTACGGAACGGATGGTGACGGCAAAATTGCTACGATAAGAATAGCCTTTGATTACAGCCAGATGAGAGGCTATGACGAATCCAAGTTTGTACCCTGGGCATCCTTTGCAGGTCCCGTTCTCACTGTAAACAACAAAGGACTGAAACTTGCCTATGGTATCAAACCGGAAGATATTGACTACACCTCCAAGGATGATGTTCTCAAGATAATGGGCTTTGCATTCGGCGGCAGTAAATATCCTCTTGTATTTGTGGAAAACGACGGCAGAGGACTTAGCTTCCGCGAGGGCACATACGAAGATATAACAAGCTATGAACTGACCGGTGATTCTGATACTTGCGATTTTGCTTGTATTCTCACTCACTTTACCGGCGGAAGGATGGGAGGAGTTATTTATGTCAGATAACATAAATAAAGCTTTTGCAAGAGTAATTGCTCTTTCCGTAATTTTTGTAATGCTTATATCCTCTTTTACTATTTTTGCCGCTGAAGGTGCGGATACAGTTTATATATATGTATCCGCCCAAAACGGCAGCGACAGTAATATAGGCAGCATAGATGCTCCCCTAAAGACAATCGGAGCGGCACAAAAAATGGCGGTAATGAATTCCGGCAAGGAAGTCCATGTGGTTTTCCGCGGCGGTACATACAGAGTTACCGATTATGTGAGCTTTACCGCAGAACATTCAGGCACAGAGGATGCCCTTGTTTACTACGAGGGATACGAGGGAGAAAAGGTTGATTTCAAGGCTTCGGTAGAGCTGGATTTATCAAAAGCCAAGCCTGTAACCGATGAGAAAATACGTGCGAGAATGTATGACTATGTTGTAGATAATGTTGTAATGATAGACCTTTTGGAGCAGGGAATAAAAAAGGACCAGATTCTTGATACCTCCAATGTAAACAGCTCCTACGGTCTCAAACAGCAGCCCTACAATAACGAGAATAATGCAATATATATTGATGACAAGGAGCTGAGCCTTGCTCACTGGCCAAACGACAATCACTATGCACGTTCTCCAAAGTCATTAAACAACCAGACAATGTACTATTCCGAGGAAAATCCAAGCCGCTGGACAGAGGCAAAGGATTGGTGGCTTGGCCTTTGGCCAAACTACGACTTTCAGTACACCAGAATGGGTGTAAAGGAGCTCGATACCGTAAATAAGACAATAACGGTTATAGACGGACATTCCTATCCCTTGAATAGCTATATGTCAAGAAGATGGTGCGCATTTAATCTCCTTGAGGAACTGGATATCCCCGGTGAATATTATATAGACAGAGAGAATATGAAGCTTTATTTCTATCCTCCGTATTCATTGCACTCTTCAAAACTTGAGATGTCAATAACACCTGCCCCCATCTTCTTCATAACTGACGCTTCAAATATGGTATTTCGCAACATATCCTTTAGTCAGACCAGAGGAAATGCCATCATTATGAACAGGGTAGATAATGTTGATATTATCGATTGTGTATTCAGAGATATAGGCTACATCGGTATAACCTCTTCGGGCGGTACCAAGCCTAAGACTAACTCAAAGCACTGGCACAATCTTATAGAAAGAGACGATTCTTCATACCGTGTTGATGTGAGAGGTTGTGAATTCTACAATATCGGTTGCTCTGCTGTTTGTCTTGCAGGCGGTAACCTTGACACACTTACAGAGAGTGAGGGTGTAGTAGAGGATAACTTCATTTCCGGTGTTTCCCAAAAGTCATGGTGGGATGCCATAGAGGTCAGAGGTTGCGGATGGACTGTTCGCAATAACCACATAAATAACGCCCGCAAGCAGGCTATATATCCTGCAGGTAATACAATACTTGTTGAATACAACGAAATTTACGATGTAATGAGAGAAACCGGTGATGCCGGAGCCATCTACTGGGGCGGTGATGTGGTTTACCGTGATACAATGGTGCAGTACAACTATATTCACGATTGCGATCCCATTGAAGAGACAGGTGCAGGCACCATTGCTATCTACTGGGACGACTGCCAGAGCGGTCAGAGTGCCCAGTACAATATCATAAAAGGTATGAAATACGACCTTAACTCCAACGGTGCAGGTGCTACACTCCATCAGTACAACACAACGGTGGATTGCTACAAAACCCTCAATATGCACGCTCACCCGTACCGTGATACAGACATTGTAACAACAGCAGTTTATGGAGGTTCTCCTCAGGAGGCTGTGGCGGATATCTATGACAAAGAGCTGTACTTCAGCAGATATCCCGACCTTCGTGAATACGAAAAGGGCGTTAATCCCAAAAAGTTCACAAAGGTTATCGGTAACGTTGCCATAAACACAGGTCCCTATGCTATAAGCGATCAGGATTTGCGTTACGGCACATTCACAGACAATCAAAAATATGATGATGTTAGCTATGACATTTTTGTTGATGCAGAAAATCAGGATTACCGTTTAAAGAGTGATTCGGAAATTGCCAAGGCAAATCCCAATATCCTTAATGACTCAAACTTTGATATTGAGCTTATCGGTCTCAAAAATGATTTGGTATTAAACAGCAAAACCGCACCTTTCAGATTGCTCTATCCAAAGAATGGTCAGTCGGCAGTAAATATCAAAAATACAGAGTTTGTATGGAACAAAGCCTATGGCTCCAATAAGTACAGACTCATAGTTGCCACAGACAAAGAGCTTACCAATCGTGTTTACGATCAGATTGTAAGCTACAACACAATGCCCTTTGAAAATCTGGAAAAGGGAAAAACATATTTCTGGACAGTATATGCCATAAATGGCTCCAGAGAGATGGGAAATGAGTGGCAGACAGAAAGCGGTGTATATTCTTTCAGCACTGCACTCTATGATGAGATTGACACTGCATCTGCAGAACACACTGTAAGAAATATGACAAACAAGCTTTCCGCCATCAAGGTAAGCACAGATCCCGGTGACTACAAGCCGGAAAGTCTCGGTATGTTCAAGAAGTATCTGGCACTAACCAAGTATCTTATAGACAAGAAACCCAAGGGACTTACCGAGGAGAGACTAAATCAATACACCCAGTATCTCACCACATACTTCTCCGATCCCACCAAGGTTAACAGAGGCTTTGCAGACCTTTCCAAGTATTTTGATGCTTCCAACTGGAACGGTGTTGAGGTAACAAAGGATGCCGTAACTCTTCTTGCCAAAGAAACATCAAGTAACTATGGCGGTTCTTCGGCACTGGAAGCTATTTCCGAAAATGTTATATATTGCTTTGATGCAGAGTTTAACCTCGCACCCGATGGCTATATGACAATAGGTATGTCTGCAAAGAATAATTCTCATCAGTATGTTGAGAGTAACCCGGGCAACTACATTGTTCTCAAACACGGACTTGTGGAGTTCCAGAGGGCAGGATACGGAATACTGGAAACCAAGGAATTAAACCTTCTGGACGGAAAAAAACATTCCTTTATGATGGGAAGAATACGTCTTGATATGGGTAACTACTTTGTTATGTATGCAGATGGTGAACTTCTCTTTAGTCTTGCAGAGGTTGACGGAACAGAGTTTGCGGATTTAATGCAGATAGTCTTTTGCGTATATAATGCAGGCGATATGGTTCGTCTTACCAAGTTTTCCGGCGAAATACCCACAGCAGACAAATATGACGATTTCATAACGCAGGGTATGTACACTGCCGCCAAAGCAATCCGTGACAATTTTGAGGTTAACTATGTCAACCCATCGGTAATGAATCTTGAGTCCAACAGATTCTTTACAAAGGACGGCACATATGAAATGTCGCACTTGCCAGTGCTTAAAGACGGTGACGAGCTTTTTGTCACAAAAGAGGTAATAGAAAAAGCTCTTGGCTGCACAGTAAACGGCACCAATATTGCAGGAGCAGGCGATGTAGCATCTATGACAAAGGACGGTACAGAGCTTCTTTCCATAAAGCAGGCTTGCAATCTTCTCGGCAAGGCATATACCTACGATTGGGAAAACTACAATCTCATTGTTGCAGACAGCGGTGCTCTTGTTGTCAACAATGAGCAGACAAGGCTCAAAAAGCTTAAGATGATTCTAAAAGCAATGGAAAATTATCCTGTGGCAGATTTTGAAAATGAGGTAAAATAAGGAGATACAAATATGTCTGACAAAAGCATACCAAACAGAATTTTCTGGACTTGGGACCACAGTACCAACTGGTGTATGAATACTCTTGGTGCACAGAACTGCGGTGTTGCAAATGCATACACAAAAACTCCCGAGACCTTTGAAGTAGACTACAAGAGAGCAGTAGATTTTTGTGCAGAACATAAATTCAATGCAATAGGCATCGTGGGACTTCTTCGTGACAGACACGGCGGTGTTGACAGTGTGAGACGGCTTTGCTCATATGCTATGGAAAAAGGTGTAAGAATATATATTATAGCAGGTCTCTACGCTTACGGCGGTATCTATTACGAGGGTGATCACAAATACTCTCTTGATAAATTTTATGAGAAAAACCCCGATTGTATAGGTAAATATCCTGACGGAACACCTATTATTTTTCAGTATTCAGGCTCAGGCGGATTTAAGGCACAGGCACAGGGCTGCCCCAGTAATCAGAAATTAAATGATTTTGCTTTGGAATCTCTGGATTGGCTGTTTAAAGAAATCCCCGAACTTGGCGGAATTCAGATGGAGTCAGGTGACTGCGGAGTTTGCCAGTGTCCCGAGTGTCAGGCAAGACGAGGAGAGGAGTCCGACTATATGTCCGTTGCCGATATGGCAAAGATATATCCTGCCGCAACAGATGTAATATTAAAGCGTTCTCCCGATGCACTGGTAATATGTGAGTCATACCATCACTTTCTTGACGAAGCTTGCAAGCTTTTTGAATCACCGGAACCCTCCGAGGATTTAAAGAAAATTTACAACATGCCCGAATCCGTATTCTGGCAGTGGAAGTGTGACGAGGTTCTTCGTGACGACATCTGGAAACCGGAGCATAAGATGCTGAAACCTCTTCAGAAGTTCAACCATGTAATGCGTGCCCACACGGGAACACAGTGGCTTGAGGGAAGAGCTGCTTTTGGAGTTGACAAGATACGCCGCCAGTGTAACCTGAGCTTTGAATCCGGTCTCAATGGTGTATCTATGTTTGGCGAAACATCGCTTTTCCATGCAAATGCAGAATTTAACTACCTTGCAATGGAATACTTTGCCGACAACCCCTTTGCCACCAATGATGATTACATAAGTGACATCATGGCTCCAAAACTTGGAGGAAAGTCTTTTGCAGAGTTCTATTTTGAGTCGGCAGTAAAGATTGACAAGCCTGAGGAAATACCTGCAATAACTGCCAAAATTGCAAAAATTACAGCCGATGTATCGAGTGATTATGAAGCAATGCGCAGATGGCAGTACCTTGCATCCTACCTTAACGGACACTATTGGGAATCCGTGCAGAAAGGTAAAGGCGAAAAGAAAAAAATTGACGATGGTGCCATCGGTATGCTGGTTGATAATTAATCAAAAAATTATGGAGTGTAAGAATTCGTTTTGAATTTTTACACTCCATTTACATTTTTTACACTATATTTACATTTATTGACTGAAAATTTTTCCGGTGATATAATAATTTACATCAGTTCTACATTGTCAAAAACCATACATTCTCTCTTGTCCTCGGACATGGTATATACATTCACATTGTTAAGTGACAGGTTTTTAACATATCGGAAGTATATTCCCGATGCCGGTAATTTTGTGCCAAATGCAGATGCAGCCGGTGTTTTGTCAGGAATTTCCGGAACGACAATATTCCTGTCCTCTTCGGTTCCGCCACCGGGAACGGTTATGTTTATATTGGAAAGTGTTATGTTTTCAAGGTAGCTTTCGGGTTGTCCCACAACACTTGACGTAACAATTCTTGGCACGGTCTGCAGGTCATCATCTTCGACTATGGTTGTGTATTTAATAGGCTTAATGTGACCGTATGAGCCGATAGCGGTAAGGTTGTCTATGGTGACATTCTTTATCTTACCTATCTTTGTTCCCTCAGGACCGTTTGCTCTGTTGGTAAGCATTATGATGAAGGGAGTGCCCACATTCTGCATGGTAATTCCGGTAACGGTAATACCGTCCATCACTCCGCCGTCAGCTATTTCAAGAGCTACTGCCGTAAGACAGGTGTCATATACTGAGCAGTTACTTATGCTGATATTTTTGAAATCCCCGTTGGTTTCCGTGCCGAATTTTATTGCACACATTCTGGAGGATACCACGCAGTTTGTAATGGTTATGTTTTCGCAGGCCTGTTTTTTGTTGAGTGTATAGGATGTTTTCAGAACTATTCCGTCATCACCGGCTACAACATTACAATCGGAGATAACAACATTTTTACAGCAATCGGGACTGATTCCGTCAATATTTACATACATACTAAGTCCCGTTATTCTTGCATCCTCACAGCCTGCAAGATACACTGCAAGATCGGTTGCATTGTACATCCTAAGGTCAGAAATAAGTATGTTTTTGCAGTTTTTGAGGGCGATAATCTTGTTTGCACGGCATCCAACCCATTCATTTTCATTGGGAACGAGAGTGTTTTCCCATACTTCACGCATATCTATGGTTGCATTTCCGCTAAATGATATATTTTTGCAATCTTCACCCCAGAAAAGGGATCTTCTGAAATACGAGTGAGAACAATCCTGATACAGAGGATAGTCGATTTTTTCCCTTTCATCAAAGTCATCGGGATTGAGACTTCCCAGAATTACAGTTCCCGGTTCAAAAACAAAATGAATGTTATCGTGCAGATGGACAGATGACATCATATATTTTCCGCAGGGGACATATATGACACCGCCGCCGTTTTGAAAGCATTCATCCACTGCCTTTTGCACAGCCGGTGCACAGTTTGTTACTCCGTCACTTGCAGCACCAAAATCCAGTATGTTATACATAAGTTTTCACTCTCCATAAATTAAGTAGTTGTACTAATTATATTATCAAACAAATTTTTTGTCAATCAAATAAACGGCATATTTTTATGCTAAACGGACATCTTGTACACTAAGAAAGAAAAGGAGTTAAAAATGCAGAATAAAATTTACACAAACACAATTTTTGTAGTACTGGCGGCACTGCTATGTACAGCCCTCTGGTGAATACTGCTTAAATACAATCCTGTATCTAAGGTTACGGTGTTTAGCTTTATGACTCCCGTATGCGGTGTTATCCTTTCCAAAATTATGCTTACGGAAACAAGCAATGTTTCTGTTACAAATGTTGTTGCAGCACTTGTTCTTATATGTACGGGTATATTTATACTTAATTATCAGAACAGCAAGAGACAGTAAATAATTCTGATTTGATAGAAAGAGGTGTCATTTTATGAAAAGACTCGTTATACTGATAATGTGCATTTTAATGATAATGCAAACCATTCCGGTTTTTGCCTATGATTATCCGCCGGGCTTCTGGGATATAAACAATAAATATGTAGATGCACTCGATAGAGGTAATCACAAAAAAATAATAGAATACGGTAATCAGATACTTGACCTTATGCAGGGAGCACCGGAAGGTTGGGAAAAAAGAGAACTTCTTGTTATGCGTTATAACCAGTTGGGGATTTCCTATGCTGCGGTGGGTGATTATGATAATGCAACCAAAATCAGTAAAACACTGTACGATTATGCAGGTCGGTTCGGTGATGAATACTATGATTATAGGAGAGCTGCAAAAGCCAAAATACTCCAGTACACTTCGGAAATAAGAATGTATACAGAAAATGGTCAGTCGCCGTATTTTGGTGCTGTCAACGAAAAACGGAACGGTGTTTTGTTTGGACTGTGTGCCACAGGAGAAACAAGATCAAAGCTTGACAACGAGTCAATGGTTCTGACATATCAGGAATTGGGACAAACCTTGTTGACTTACAATGTCGGAGTTGTCAGGGATGCCGCCTCAAAAGGGCTTGCTGTGGAGTTTGCACTTAATTGTCCCCGGGAAGGAAATGATATAAGGAACATCAGGAGGATGGATTCTTATCTTAAGGAAATATCTGATTTGTTTAAAAAGTACCCCGATGTTCCGATATATTTAAGGTTTGCTGCCGAATTTGATATATGGGAAAATCTGGCAGAACCGGACGAATTTGTAACAGCATTCAGGCACGTTTCTGAATACTTCCAAAACAGGAATGACAATGTTGCCATAGTGTGGAGTCCAAATCATACATCCAATTGGTATGTAGATATTGATGAGTATTATCCCGGAGATGAATATGTAGATTGGGTGGGAATATCTCTTTATGCCCAGATGTACTTTAAAGGTGATCCCAATCAAAAGGAAGATGATGAAATTGCATTTAAAACCGGAATAAACTCTAACCCTGTTTTGGCAGTTAAAGATATAATTGAAAAATACGGAGACAGAAAACCGATAATGTTATCCGAATCAGGATGCGGCCACAAACTTATGAAAAGAGGAGAAAACATTACTGATTTTGCATTGCAGAGATTGAAAGAGTATTATTACTATCTGCCAATGGTGTATCCCGAAATTAAGCTTATTGCACATTTTGATTGGTATGTGGACGCGGACACTGAGAAGTATGATTACAGGTTGTCATCAAACAGCAGTTTGCAAAATGAATATTTAAAGTTGGTGAAAGGACGGAGATTTATTCAGGATAAATACAGTAACAATACAGATTTTTGCTATTGCCCGATATATAACGGCATTAAAGTTCAGAGTATATTTGAATTATCCTGTTATGCACATCTCTATGATTCAACACTTGAGAGAGTTGTTTATTTTATTGATGATGAATATGTGGGCGAATCTGCAGAAATACCGTTCACAACAATGGTGGATGCATCTGATTATGCAGGAAAGCATCGCTTAAAGGCGATTGCGATTTTTGACAACGGTAAGAAACTGGAAACTTCAAGCAATATAGTAATTAATAATGTAAATGTCGGTGTAACCGTTGAAATCGACGATGAGGAAATATATTTTGATCAGGATCCGGTTATTTACAACAACAGAACAATGGTTCCGATGAGAAAAATTTTTGAGGAACTTGGTGCAAATGTAAGCTGGAATGCGGAAACGCAAACCGCAACAGGAAAAAAAGGAGATCGCAGTGTAAAGGTTACACTAGGTCAGGATACAATGTATATCAATAATAAGAAAGTCGTACTGGATACTGTTCCCTTTGCATTGTCCGGAAGAACACTTGTTCCCGTAAGAGCAGTGGCAGAGGGACTTGGCTGTGAGGTTGACTGGGACAGTAAAAATAAACTTGTTTCAATAACTCCCAAAGTATTTACCTGGTCAGACTGGGAGGAAAGCCTGCCGAACTATGTTAATTCTGATTTGTACTATATTGAGGAGCAGGATGAATACAGAGTGAGAACACGGGAAAAGGACTACTTTACTCTCGATTACATGACAAACAGGTATAATTTTGTTGATTCGGAGACCAGCTACGGCAGTTGGAGTGATTGGAGCAATGATTATATTTCCGGATCTGACACGAGAGAGGTTCAGACCAGAACTCAGTCATCACCAAAAAAGTATTATTATGCTCACTACTGCACCGGAAATGAATCCGATGAGTCCATACGATACAGAACAGCAAATTACGAATTTTGTGATGAATGCAGTTATCATGCATTAGGTTGGTATGATAGTCCGCTGTCAAAGGCAGATGACGGAGTAGGATATATTAAGTACAAGGATGACGGAAAAAAATACCGTTGTTCAAATACCTGCTACAGATGGTATGTATTTGATACATCCGGCGGAGATTACACTCAGTACAGATCACGACCTATATACAAGGAATATACATATTGGCAGTGGGACTATTGGTCAAACTGGTCATCGTGGAGAGAGGGTGATCCTTACGATTATTACGATTGGCACGACAATAGTGTGGATATTGATGAACGAACTGTATACAGATTCAAAGAGAAGGGATGAGAATAATGAACGAACTTACAAAAAAAGTATTTGACAAGATAGACGAACTATCGGACAAATACCTGAATGTTCTTGTTGATGCCTGTAATATCGAAAGCAAGAGCGACGATAAGGAAGGTGTTGACAAGGTCGGAGATTACTTTGCATCAATTGCAAAGGATATGGGATATGTAATAAAGAAAAAGGAATTTGAAAAGGCGGGTAATGCCTATTCCTTTACATACAACCCCACGGGAAGCAAAAAACCGATATCTCTTTCGGGACATATGGATACTGTCCACAAAAAGGGAATATTTGGCTACCCTCCCACAAGAATTGAGGGAGATTATGTGTACGGTCCCGGTGTCAATGATTGCAAGGGAAACATAGCTGTTGAGCTTCTTGCTATGGAAGCACTGAAAGAGTGCGGATATGATGAGAGACCGGTAAAGCTTATACTGCAAAGCGACGAAGAGGTTAATTCCTGCCTTTCGGATCATAAAACACTGGAATTTATGGTGGAAGAAGCAAAGGAAAGTGCTGCATTTCTGAATGCGGAAAACATTGGTGTGTCAAGATGTCTCACCGTTGCCAGAAAGGGCATAATATCCCACAAGATAACCATAACAGGCAAAAAAATTCATGCCGGTGCTTGCACTCTTGGCGTGAGTGCACTAAAGGAGGCTGCATACAAAATAATAGAGCTTGAAAAGGACAATGACAACGATGCCATCACATTCAACTGCGGAATAATAAACGGCGGTGATGCTACAAACATTGTTCCCGACAAGTGCGAGATTTTTGTTGAATATCGTTTTAAAAATATGGAACAAAAGAGGATAGCTGATGAAAAATTCCGCACAATAGTGGAAAAATCCTTTGTTGAGGGAACCCATTCCGTGGCGGAAGAAATCAGCACCAGACTTCCCATGGAGCCTGACGAAAAGAATAAAAAGCTTGTTGGTATTATCAACGAAATCTGCGTGGAAAATGGTATTGAGCCTTTTGGTATGATAGAATCCCCCGGAGGAGCAGACAGTGCATATCCCTCACTTGCAGGTATCCCCACGGTAGATTCAATCGGCATAGAGGGTAGCAGCTGTCATACCCTCGACGAAAAAGCCAGAATCTCTTCAATGGCGGAAATGGCAAAGGTTGCGGCGGCAATTATTATCAATTTTCCTGATTAATTATTAACAAAAGGTGGAACACAAAATGTCTTTGGAAAAAGCAAAAAACTATTTAAGTAAATTTGGTATGGCAGACAGGGTGGTAGAATTTACATCGTCCTCAGCAACAGTTGCCGAGGCGGCAATTGCTGCCGGATGCACCGAGGGCGAGATTGCAAAAACTTTGTCATTTATTGTTGATGACAAACCTATACTCATTGTAGTGGCAGGGGATGTAAAAATTGACAACAGTAAATACAAAGGATATTTTCACACCAAGGCAAAGATGATTGCATTTGAAGATGTGGAGAAGCTCATAGGACATGCAGTGGGCGGAGTTTGTCCCTTTGGTATAGAGGATGGAGTTACTGTTTATCTGGATGTGTCCTTAAAACGCTTTGATATGGTATATCCTGCCTGCGGAAGCTCCAACAGTGCAATAAAGCTTACCATCGAAGAGCTTGAAAAAACCTCCGCTTATATTGAGTGGATAGATGTCTGCAAGCTCATTGAACAGTAAAAATGATAGGCGGTGCAATTTGTGATAAAATATATTTTGTTTGACCTTGATGGAACCCTCACAGATCCAAAGGAGGGTATAACAAAGTGCGTTCAGTATGCACTAAGGGTATTTGGTATAGAGCGAGAGTGTGACGAACTTGAGGAGTTTATCGGTCCTCCGCTTAAAGAGCATTTTATGGAGTATGCATCATTAAATGATGCTGACGGTACAAAAGCCGTAGAGCTTTACCGTGAGAGATATGCACCTATTGGTATTTTTGAAAACCGCATATATGAAGGCATAATTGATATGATGGAATATCTCAGATCTCAAGGTAAGATACTTGCTGTAGCAACAAGCAAGCCAACTGTTTTCTCAAAACAGATATGCGACAAATTCGGCATAAGTCCCTATATCGATTACCTGTCGGGAAGTGAGCTTGACGGAAGAAACACCAATAAGGCGGATGTAATCCATAATGCAATGGATTACCTTGGTGCATCAAAAGACAATACCATAATGGTAGGGGACAGAATACACGATTTTTTGGGTGCTCAAAAAAACGGTATTCCCTTTGTGGGTGTAAGCTACGGATATGCCTCAGATGAAGAGTTTGCTAAAGTTTCTTCTCCCATTGCACAAACCCCCGAAGAACTGAAAAAAATTCTTGAAAAGTTGTAAAAGTTTCAAAAATTAAAGAGCAGGCACATCATTGTGATGTATCTGCTCTTTTTACGTGTTTTTTGGGGGATGTACCGCGCGATTTTTTGTACATGCAGGAAAAATACTTCGGATCGGAAAAACCGCACAGAGAAGCAATTTGCGTAACAGTGTAGTATTCCGATTCGAGCATGTTGTCTGCTAAAGAAAGTCGAAGATTGTTTATGTAATTAAGCGGTGTAGTACCTGTTTTTTTAAAAAACATTTTTCGAAAATAATTTTCACTTACCATAGTAAGCTCAGCAAGCTTTTTTACAGATATGTTTTCATCG
>JAZQBI010000161.1:0-1934 GCA_045545635.1 Clostridia bacterium
AATGAATTTTCCCTTGATTTTTACATATAATTATGGTAAAATAAACTCAAGAGGTGATGAATATGTTCAGAAAAATTACAAAATATCTCACAGAATGGAAAAACAGTCCGTACAGAAAACCCCTTATTATACAAGGTGCAAGACAGGTTGGCAAAACTTATGCCGCTTTGGAATTCGGCAAAAACAACTATGACAATGTGGCTTATCTAAACTTTGAGACTAATCCGAAGCTGACAGAGGCTTTTGACGGCAACCTTTCACCTGAATATCTCGTGCCATTGCTTGGTCGCCTTGCGAAAACTACGATAACAAAAAGTACGCTTATTATACTTGACGAAGTTCAGCTTTGCGAGAGAGCCTTGACATCGCTTAAATACTTCTGCGAAAGCGGTAACGAATACCACATAATCGTTGCAGGAAGTCTGCTTGGCGTTGCTGTAAATCGAAAGCAATTCTCATTTCCGGTAGGTAAGGTGGATATAAAAACAATGTATCCTATGGATATGGAAGAATTTCTCCTTGCAAACGGTGAAAACGAGCTTGTAATTCAGATAAAAAAATGCTTTAATGAAAACTCCGCTTTACCTCAGCCATTGCACGACGCGGCTATGGAATACTACCGTCAGTATCTCGCAGTCGGTGGAATGCCTGAGTGCGTTGCAAACTTCATTGAAACGAAGGACTATCTGCTTGTGCGGCATCTTCAGGAGATGATACTCCAGAGCTACCTCAACGATATGAGCAAATACAACACCACTAACGAGATAAAAAAGACAAGGCTGGCTTATGACAGTGCAACAGTCCAGCTTTCCAAGCGTAACACTCGTTTCCAGTATAAGATGATAAAAACAGGCGGCAGAGCGGCTGAGTTTGAAAACGCTATCGAATGGCTTTCGCTTTCGGGAATTGCCTCGCAGGTATTCAGAGCAGAACGCATAAAAAAGCCGCTTGAGGATAACAAGGACATTGATGCTTTCAAGATGTATATATCGGATATGGGACTGCTTGCCGCCAAGAAAGGCATAGTTGCCGAGGACATACTATATATGACAAACGAGCTTGACGAATTCAAGGGCGGTATGGCGGAGAATTATGTACATCTTCACCTACTTGCAAACGAATACAAGGACTACTACTGGGAATCCGAGCGTGGTGCAGAGGTTGACTTTATCATTCAACGTGAAGGGAAAATTATCCCTGTCGAAGTCAAGAGTGCGGATAATACCCGTGCAAAAAGCCTCGGTGAATACATCAAAAGCTTCAAGCCTGAGTATGCTATAAAGGTTTCCGCAAAAAATTTCGGATTTGAAGACGGCAAAAAAACAGTGCCGCTGTATGCTGTGTTCTGCATTTGACAGATCATAAAACATAGGCACTTTCTGTGAAATGCTCCCCTTTTTGTTAGACAATGTGGTATAATAGAAATATACCAAAATGAAGTCTAACGAAAGGGGAGCATTTCATTGTCTGCTGGATTTTTCTATTCATCTAGTTTGGCAATAATCTGGGCTATTATTTTGTCCTCTTCCTTTGGGGTAAGGTCGTATTTTTTAAGCTCTCTGAATACGATTTGTGCATATAGAGCGTCAACCGCCTCCTGAATCATATTCAATGATTCCTCATCTTCCGGTGCGTGAATCACAACATTGATTTTCTTCTCTTTTCGCATATTACCACCGCCTTTCATAGTGATAATATGTAATTGAAAAATATTCTTTTTACACAAAAACAATTACTTGATTGGGTGCCTTATTATTGTTTCAGCTAATCGGGGTCGGATAGATAATGACACAATCCCCTTGTAGCAGACATTTGAAAAACAAAATTTAAATATTTTTTCTTCTGTCTACTTGAGAGGGTGGATATCACTTATAAATTGGGGAGGTTTTATGTGTAAAGGAAAGCCGTACTCGTTATGAGTACGACTGATATTT
>JAZQBI010000162.1:0-3093 GCA_045545635.1 Clostridia bacterium
TGATTATTGTACTTTGGAATCTGTAATAGAAGATAATAGGCAGGTCTTGGAACTCGCTATTGCACACGAAGTTAATTATATACTTATTGATGACGAGTACAAAATAGATATTGATTTAGAGAGATAAATTTGAAGTTAACAGCGTGATGTTTAACTGACGAGGAGGCTTTTAATTTGGAAAACGATATGCTGAAATTTAAGTGCAACGGAATAGATACACAAGGACAATTTCTTATTGAACATACAGGATATGGTCTGGATGTATCGCCGGAGTTTGTTGTTGAAAATCTTTCGCCAAGTGCAAAAACCATAGCAATTACTTTGGAAGATTTGAGCCATCCGATTAAAGATTTTACACATTGGATTGTTTGGAATATTCCGGCAACAAATAGCATAAGGGAAGAAATCCCATCAGGAAAAAATATAGAAGCATATAAAAATGCAAAGCAGGGACTTGCTTATGGTTGGCATCGATATGCAGGACCTAAGCCGCCTAAAGGTAAGAAACATTTATATAGGTTTACACTGTATGCATTAGATTGTGAAATGGATTTGTCTGCAAATATATTCAAAAGGACTTTCTTGAAAAAAGCTGAAGGACATATTTTGCAAAAGAGTGAGATTACAGGAGAATTTGCTACTGAATAACAAAAGAAAATTTGAAGTTTCTGTTGAGATATATGTAGTGTGAATGCGGAGTGTAATGCTCCGCATTTTGATTGGAAAAATATCTGATTAAGTGATAATAACGGGGGAGGGTATTGACAAACAGCGTCGAAGTATATATACTAACGATGACCACGTGGTCACCTGTGCTTGTTAGGAGGGATTTATCAAATGCCTACAAATCAATTTTTAAATTTAGAAGCAGAAAAACAGAATCGCATTATACAGGCAGCGATCACAGAGTTTGCACAAAATACATATGTCAATGCATCCACAAATCGAATAGTAAAGGCGTGTGGCATAAGTAAAGGTAGCTTATTTAAGTATTTTACAGATAAAGAGGATTTGTACTTCTTCTTATTGGATACTGTTATGTGGGAAATGCTACGGGTTATAGAAAGTGATGTAGAGAATTTATCAACAGAGCTTTTTCAGAGAATTATAGATTATTCAGCCTTAGAGATATCTTGGTATATAAAGAATCCGGATAAGGGACGTTTGATAATGAGTGCAGTTACGGAGAAGGACGAAGAGATTTGCAGCAGGATGGCTGAGCGGTACGGTGCGCGGGGAGAAAATATATATTATGAGCTGCTCGCCGATATTGAAGGAAAAAATCTTAAGATAGCTAAAGAAAAGATTGCAGAAATACTTAAGTGGGTTCTTGAAGGTTTTAATGAAACTTTTTTGAAAAAGGCAGATATTAAAAAGGAATCTTTTGAACAGCTCAAGGAGAATTATATTCAAGAATTATCAAATTATATAGAGATATTAAAAACCGGTTTTATAGAAAGGAAAGAATAATATGTTTTGGAATGCAAAAGAGCAGGTGTTAAATATTCAGGATACACAAATGAATTGTATTACTTTTGGAAACGGAGAAAAGTCATTGATTATGATTCAAGGTCTCAATACCCAGAGCATTAAGGGGGCATCCCGTTCATTAGCGTATATGTATCGGATTTTTGCAAGGGATTATAAAGTCTACCTCTTTGACCGCAGAGAAAATATTGGTGAGAACATTACAGTTAGAGAATTGGCGGCGGATATAGCAATGGCAATGGATTTTTTGGGAATTCAAAGTGCTGATGTTTTTGGTGTTTCTCAGGGTGGTATGATTGCACAGTATCTTGCAATTGACAGACCGGATTTAGTAAATAAACTTGTTCTTGCAGTGACGCTTTCTAAGAGTAACGAAACAATCGAAACGGCAATTTCTGAGTGGATAAGATTGACGGAACAAAACGATATAAAGAATCTTGTTAAGGATATGACCGAAAGAATGTATACGGATTCTTATGTAAGAAAGTACAAGCTCTTTATGCCTTTATTAACAATCTTGCAGAAACCAAAGGATGTGCCAAGATTTATTACGTTAGCAAAAGCAAACCTTACCTGTAATGCTTATGATGAATTAGACAAAATTCAGTGTCCGGTATTTGTAATTGGCGGTTTGCAGGATAAGGTAACCAGTGGAGAGGCTTCCATAGAAATAGCAGAAAAGCTTGGATGTAAATGTTTCATGTATGATGACTTGGGACATACGGCGTATGAAGAAGCAAAGGACTTTAATCAAAGAGTATATGATTTTTTTATGATATAAAAGCGTTTGTGGACACTGGAAATTTTCAGTCTTACAGAGTGATTGAAAGCAACAGAAGATTTGAATTTTAGTGAGGTATTAATTGTGATTAAACGGAATAAAGTAAGAGAATGTAATAAAAATGATTATATGACATTTCCGAGGCAGTTTGAAACATATAAATGGTACAAGCCGATTTTTGTTTTGCTTTTAGCTTGTCTTTTTGTTGGGATATTCTTTGTTGGAATAGCATTGCTATATATACTGTTATCAGGAGAGAAAGATTTCAGCAATGCGAATTACTATGGATATGGTGCATTAATAAGTGTTGGTATAACAGCTACCATTCTTCCGGCAGTAGCAATAGCGTCTAAAATTGTAAAAGACCGTCCTTTTTCTTCATATTCTTCTTCAAGAGGTGGTTGGAACTGGAAAATATTTTTTAAGTGCTTGTTGGTTGCCATACCCATAATAGCTTTGTATTATGCAGTTCTTTTGATTTCTTCCGATATTGCTGTTACTCATGTAATAGAATTTACTGTATTTGGTTTCTTTGCAACGCTTATTATTACACCCATTCAATGCATTTCTGAGGAATATTTGTTTAGAGGTTTTTTGAGTCAGACTATTGCGTCTTGGACGAAGAGTTCTATTATAGGTGTGATTTTTTCGTCCTTGATTTTTATGTTGATGCATCCACAAAAAAATGGCTTGGGTTTATTGGCGACATTGATATGCGGCATTAGTTTTGCAATCATAGTGTGGAAGACAAAAGGTCTAGAAGCAACGGGGGCAATGCATACAGTAATTAATTTGAGTTGTTTTATATTGGGAGGCTTTGGTCT
>JAZQBI010000163.1:0-4719 GCA_045545635.1 Clostridia bacterium
GTCTTCTACATTATCGGAAATGGTAAGATTTTTCAGATTACGACACCCTGAAAGCATATTCCAACACAAGGGGTCATAGTATAGGTATTCTTCATCTGTTATTTCACAGCTTAAAACAACAGATTCCAATAGAGGACAATCCTCAAAAACTCCTGTTTCTACATACATTACACTGGAAGGAATATGTGCTTCCTTTAATTGAGTTTTTGAAAAGGCACCATACTGGATTTTGGTCATAGAATCCGAAAACGGCAGAGTTGTAAGAGCGGTATTCATAAACGCCTTACCGTCTATCTCCTGAACATTTTTTCCGTATATGGTTTTTAAACTGCAACAATCCATAAAGGCACAGTAACTGATTTCGGTTATATTATCCGATAAAGTCATTGTCTCAAGGCTTGTGCACGAACTGAAAGCATAATCACCCATTTTTGTTACATTGTTTCTCATAAAAACTTGATTTAGAAAACCATTTTCGGAAAATGCCTTTTCTCCAATTTGAGATACAGTGTTCGGAATAGTATAAGTTGTGCCGGATTTTGCCACGGGATATCGGATTAACGTGGTTTTATTTTTGTTGAAAAGTATACCGTTTTCAGATGAAAAACATCTGTTTTCTGGATCTACATATATGATGGAAAGTGTTGAACTACCGAAAGGATCACAACCGTTAATCGGAGTACCATCATTAGGCCGACGGCCGATGGTCGATACATTTTTAGGAATGGTTATACTTGTCAACTTAGTACCGCGAAATGCATTGGGGCTGATTGTGGTAAGAGATTCAGGTAATGAAATACTGGTTAAATTACTACAATTAGAGAAAGCAGAATATCCTATAGTGGTAAGTTTTTGATTGAAGTTAATAAATTTAAGTTCAGGACATGCAGCAAAGGCAGCATCTTCAATGCAAATTACATTTTTGCTAAGAGTTACACCTGTTAAATCAGTAATATTCTTAAATGCATTTTCTCCTATTTTTGTTACAGGATATCCGTCAATGTAATCTGGAAGTACGATATTGGTTATAGGGATATCGTCGATTACTTTATAATACTTAAATTTCGTAATGGTAACCTCACCATTTGAAATGTTAAACTCATAAAGCGGAGTCCATTTTGCATACCATGTCTGATTGCTTCTTGCACTTTGTGATGCTGACTTAGTGCAAGATGCATCGGTGAACCATCCGCCAAACACATATCCATCTCTATATAACTCAGGATAATCCGGACTTTCGTTTGTGTCATATGTTACAGAGTAATCTCCGTCAAATGGAGAATTTGTAATGTATGTAATTGTGTAAATAGGAGGTCCGCTTATAACTTCACAGCTCATATTATAGACATACTTTGCCCAGTATTTTATTGGTTCAACCCAATCAATCCAACTATCCATACCGGGAATTAAAAGTGCGAGGTTAGAACCATCATAGTCACCTGATAATAATATCAGGTCTTTTTGCATAGACATAATAGAATCATAGTCATCATCATAATCGGCAAAATCAAGAGCCACATCAAAATAAGTATAAACCTTATTAACCTCTGATGCGTACAGATAAGTAATTCCGTTCATAATCATTTTAAGATCATCGGTAAATTTGTCCGGATCCTGAGCAAAACTAACCAATGTAGATAAACTATCGGCTACTTCTGAACCATATTCCCATATTACTCCAAGCCCCCAGGAAACAGTTTCTTCTATCGGACTGGTGGCAAGACCTTGGATTTCGCCAACATACTTTTCGGAAAAGAATTCCACCAAGTTATCACGGGTTTCAGATGCGGCACTTCCGGATTTTTGTATATACTTGTCAATTTGGGTAAGTGCATATCCAAGAAACTCTGATTTTACATTATATTCAAGCATCGGGTTGTCAGCTAAATCTCCAACCAGAAGATGGTAAAATTTGTTGTTTTCAAAAAAATCATCAGATAGTTTAGATGTTCTTGCATTACAGATAAATGCTATGAAATTACGGGCATTTTCCCTATCCATATAATATTCGTTCCTGCTTGTCTCTGACCTTATTGGAATAGAAAATAAAGTTGTGGCGAATAAAACAAATGCAATTATCACACTAAAAAAAGTTTTTTTCAATTTAAAAATACCCCCTAGAAATAAGTTTTATTCTGTTGTTATATCCAAACGGATATAATTTTGTAATATTATATCATTCAGGTGTTAAAATGTCAATATATCCAAATAGATATTATAGGGGTTTTGAAATTGGCATATTATAAAAGATTAAAAGACTTGCGTGAGGACAACAACTACACACAAAAACAAATAGCGGATATGCTTTTTACCACACAGCCGCAGTATTACAGATACGAAAGCGGACTCAGGGATTTGCCTTGCGAGCTTGTGATAGTTCTTGCAAAAATATACAATGTGTCAATTGATTACATTCTCGGTCTGACTGATGAAATCCATCCGCTTGACTTAAAAAAATAACGAACCAATCGACAATTAAAGTTGATTGGTTCGTTTTTTATACTGATTTTTATTCAGCAAACTTTTTGCAAAATTCCTTTAGGTGTATAATATCTCCTGTTGCAGTTTCCCAAAGAATATCAATATCAATTTCACCGTAATTATGTGCTGCAATATTGCGCATAGCTTTGATATCTCGCCAAGGCATAACAGGATGACTTTCTTTAAATTCATCACTTAATTTTCCTACAAGTTCGCCTATTTGCAGTATGCACATAGAAACTGCATTTTTGTAAACAAAATCCCTTGCAAAAACTTCACGGTCATTATTAAATCTTTCGAGAGTTTTTTCTATTTCCTCAGAATATTGAACAATTTTTCCAAGAATAATAGTGTCTTTACTGTTCATACAAAATCACCTCGTCGGTAACGCTGTTTTTCAAAAGCGAATTGTCAAGAGATGCATAGGTTATTACATCCACATCCTTGTTTAGCCTGTCCTTAAGTGAGTATATGAAGCTGTTGAACATAATAAGTCCTTTGATATCACCTTTGTCTATTATAAGGTCAATATCGCTGTCGGGGGTTTGTGTGTTTTTGGAATAGGAACCGAATAAGGCTACTTTTTTGACACCATATTGCTTTGCTACTTCAGAAACAATGCTTCTGATTTCGTCCAGTGTGTATGTAACCATAATATCACCACCTAAAGATAGTATATCATACAGATAAAAATAAATCAATAAAAAACAAACCAATCGACAATTAAAGTTGATTGGTTCGTTTTATCTTAAAAATTATTCTGTTGTTATGCTGTCTACCGTTGCCCTGAGGTAGTCCGTAAGCTCTTTTGCATTTACCAGCAGCTGACAACCCTTGACACCTGCACTGACGGTTATCTTTTCGTGATTTGCCGAGGATATGTCAATATAGGTGGGGTAGCTTTTTTTCATGCCCACGGGAGAACAGCCTCCGCGGATATAACCGGTATTTGCAAGAAGGTCCTTTACATGGAGCATTTCCACCTTTTTGTTTCCGGACACGGAAGCCGCTTTTTTCAGGTCAACTTCCTTTTCCACGGGGATGCACATTACTATTATTCCCGATTTGTCACCCTTTGCCACCAGAGTTTTGAATACTATATCAGGATTGAGACCTGCATTTTTGGCAATAGTTGTTCCGCTGAGGTCGCTGTCGTCATATTCATATTCTATGGCTTCGTAGGCAATCTTGGCACGGTCTAATATTCGCATTGCGTTGGTTTTTACATTCTTTGCCATAATTACATCTTCTCAATCTTTAAGGAGAGTTCGTCAAGCCAGTTGCCCTCAAAAAGCTCGATAAGACCGGAGTTCTGTGCACCGGAGAGCTTCTTGTCTATGGGGAGCTGCGCTATTGTATCTATGCCGTGCTGTGCGGCAATTTCGTCTATGTGGCTCTCACCGTAGATGTAGTGGCGTTTGGAACATTCGTCACACTCAAAGTATGCCATATTCTCAACTATGCCGATTATGGGGATGTTCATCATCTTTGCCATATTAACTGCCTTTTCTACAATCATGGAAACAAGCTCGTTGGGAGATGTTACTATAACAATGCCGTCAACGGGCAGGGACTGGAATACAGTAAGGGGCACATCGCCTGTTCCGGGAGGCATATCAACATACATAAAGTCAATATCTTCCCACACAACATCTGTCCAGAACTGTTTAACCGCACCGCCAATAACGGGACCTCTCCAAACAACGGGATCGGTTTCGTTTTCCAGAAGAAGATTGATACTCATAACATCAATACCTGTCTTTGTGGGTACAGGTACAAGTCCTCTGTCATCGGCAAAAGCCTTGGTGTTTATGCCAAAAGCCTTGGGAATTGAGGGACCTGTAATGTCCGCATCAAGAACTGCGGTATTGAAGCCCTTTCTTTGGGAAAGAGTAGCAAGCATAGATGTCACCATAGACTTACCTACGCCGCCCTTGCCGCTTACTACGGCTATAACTTTTTTAACACTGCTGGCAGGGTTTAAGTCTGCAAGGAGACTTTCCGGCTGTCTTGAACTGCAATCTGCAGAGCAGGTGCTGCAATCATGTGTACATTCGCTCATAATATTACCTCCAATTCGTACTTTTTTATTTTAGCACTCATTTTGGTATGTGTCAAGCCAATAAAGAGCCTAAAGCACTTGACAAAACAATGATTTGAATATAAAATAATGGTATATATGTAAAAACAGAAATGAGGTTACAAAATGCTTAATTCAGAAAAGACAATGGAAAAAAT